>JBDLQR010000116.1:0-3411 GCA_039800485.1 Pseudomonadota bacterium | reverse complement strand
ATGGAGCCGCCGGTATCCGTGCCCAGCGAACCAAAACAGAGGCCAGCCGCCGTCGCCACGCCAGACCCGCTGGACGAGGCGCCAGACCACAAGGCATCGCCCCATGGATTACGTGGCGGTGTGATTTTCGGGTGATGGTCAGCAAACGCGCCCTCGGTCTGGTGCAGTTTGCCGAGGATCACCGCGCCCGCCTCGCGCAGGCGTGTGACGGTGGTGGCGTCTTCCGTGGGACGGAAGTCCTTCAGCAAGGGCATGCCATGCGAGGTGGGAACACCGGCCGTCCAGAGCAAATCTTTCACCGCCACCGGCACGCCATGCAGAGGGCCTCGCGCGCGGCCGGCCGCCATTTCTTCGTCCGCGCGGCGCGCATCATTCAAGGCCTGTTCTGCCATGAGGGTGACGAAGCTCCCGAGTGCAGGCTCCTTCGCTTCGATGCGGGCGAGCTGTGCGCGCGTGACTTCTTCGGAGGAGACGGCCCTGCTCTGAATGAGTCGGCCTACTTCGAGCAGTTCAAGGTAATGAAGGTCTGAACCGGACATCTTTGCCTCCGGGCAATATTGCAGTGTGATTGTTCGTGCAGCAGGTGCGATGCCTGCTCTAACAGTGTGACCAAGGCTGCGAAGCGCGTCCATCCGGTGGAACGCACGACCGTGGTGGAAGCGCTCAGTCTGTAGCGGTCCGCTCCGAGCCGGGTTCTGCGGGTTCTTCCGTCGTAACACGCCAGGAGAGTCGCGGCCGCCATACGCCCAGCAGGATGTTTGCCACCGACAAGGCAACGATCATCCACACCCCACTGCGCTCATGACCCAGCAGCTCAGCCAGCAGGGCAGGGTCGCCGTCACCGGCCAGTGCCTTGGACGCGAGCTCCGCACCGCGCCGCGCATTGGACTGCACGGCGAGCAATGTGCCTTCGAACATCGCAAGCCCCAGCAGCGCCTTCAGCCACGGCCACCCGAGATTCATGAAAGGACGGTGCACAGCGATGGAGAGCAGGCCACTCACCAGCGCAAGCAGCAGGGAGGGCAGGATCACCCACTCCGCCATCAGGTGAATGCCGCGCCGGATGGCCGCAAACTCCGCCGGGTTCTCCCCCGGTGCCAGCATGGCGAGCACCAAATAGGTAGCCAGCCCCCCGAGCAAGCCGGCGCTGGCCACGAGGTGCAGGAATTTGAGGAGCTTTTTCATGCGGCCAATGCGCTAGTTCGGACTCAAGCCGAGCCGTGCACAATCACCCCGTCCAGCATGGTCATCTCTACATTGAGATCCTTGATGGTTTCCTCCGCACAAGTCATCGGATCGCCATCCAGCATCACCACGTCGGCACGTTTACCAGGCTCCAAAGAGCCTATCTCATGCTCCATGCGTAAAGCCCACGCGCCATTCCAGGTAAAGCAACGCAAAGCTTCTTCGCGGGTGATGCGCTGTTCGGGCCCGATGACCTCGCCCGTGAGTCCCGCCTGTCTGGCCAGGGACTGCCAGACGGTAAAGAGGCCTTCGTGTGGTCCCCAGTCCGTGCTTTGGGAGACGGGCACGCCTGCATCCAGCCAATCGCGCAAGGGGATGGCCACCTTGGCATACGCCTCGCCGAGACGCCGCTTGTAGACCTCTTCTCCCTTGCCCCAGATGAAGTTGGTACTGGTCGTGGGTGCCACACCGAGGCGCGCGCACAGCGCAATCTGCTCGCGCGTAGGGAATTCACAATGCTCCAGGACATAGCGCTTGTCGCGTATGGGTGTTTCTTGATTGATCTCTTCGAACGCCCCAAGCGCAATGCCGATGGAGCCGCGTCCTGCAGCTTCCGCGTGGATGCGGAAATTCAGCCGCGCGGCGAGGCGGAGAATTTCGAGATAGTGATCGCGCGGAATGAGCGGCCCCGGGTTGACGATATCGCCAAACGGGCCGGGGTAAGGTGCATCATTGCAGGCCGCCCCGTGCCAGTAAGGACCATCAAGACCTACTGAACACCCAATCACCTTGAGCTGTGCACTGCCAAAGCCACCGTTTGCAGCAAAGCGTATGGTCTTGAGGTAGGCCTCGATTTCACTGAGTGACTGTCGGCCATCAATCTCGAAGGTATAAAAGACTCGAACCGGAAGCCGCCCTTCGCCCAGCAACTCGGCATACGCACGCAGCTCCTGTGGGTCAGTCAGATGGGCTTCCAGCAGCGTGGTCGTGCCGTGCGCTGCAAATTTGGGTGCAAGCAGCGCAATGCCTTCCCGCACATCCTCATAGGTGATCTGCGGTGCAGCCCGCTCCACGCACTGATAAAGCGGATCTGCGTTGTAGATGGGCTGCATGGCGCCCTGCACAATCCCGGTGGGTCGCCCGGTTGCATCAAGCTCAACGTGCGTATGGGCGGAAAGCGCGCAACCAGGGCCAATCCCTGCGGAGCGCATGGCCGCACTGTTCAGTACTGCAAAGTTTGGCACCCGGTTGGTGGGCGCCTGGATGTAGACGGGATGGTTGGGTGCGAGCGCATCCAGCTCGGCCAGGCTCGGCACTGCGCCCGCGGCGCGCAAAGCCTCCGCATTCAGAAAATAAGGCGGGTCGCCGATCGGCATTGCAACCACCCAGGACCCTGCGGGGGTTTGTGCAATGCGTTTCTGTAGGCGACCGAGTATTTCGGTGCGGCTGGTTGCCCCGTTGAGCGAGACTTTATGTTCATCCAGGCCAAACAGCGCCACGTGTCCGTGCGTATCGACGAAACCAGGGATCAGCGTGCGCCCCCCAAGGTCAACTTCGCGCGCCCCCGGGCCTTTGAACCGCCGGATCTCCTGGGTGCTCCCCACCGCAAGAATCCGATCACCTTGCACCGCGAGTGCCTCGGCGCGGCTGAAGTGCCGGTCTACCGTGAGCACATTGCCATTCACGAAAAGCGTCAACCCGGTCATCGAGCCCCCTGTTCAAGAACGCCGATATTGGTTGGAAGAGCATAACCCCACTGCCCCATGGTCGCTATTGCAAGAGACTTGAAGCAATAGAGCGCCACCTTTAGTCTCGGGATCCCTACGCCACGGTGCGGTGACAACTATGACTGCGCAGGTGATTGCTCGTTGGGACGGTCTGGGTTGGTAGTGCCGCAGTGATCAATTTCACGGAGGCGGGTCGTGCTCAAGGATTATGAAAAATTCGATGCAATAGGCTTGGCGGAGTGGATACGCTCAGGTGAGGTGAGCGCGGCGGAGGTACTGGAAGAGGCAATCCGGCGTGCAGAGTCCGCCAATCTGTCGCTCAATTTCATCGCCCATCGCGCTTACGAGGAAGCCCGCAAGCGCGCAGCAGAGGGCAAATTGCCCCGCGGCCCGTTGTACGGTGTGCCTTGGCTGGTGAAAGAGCTTGCCACCCTCTGGCAAGGTCAGCCCTTCACCAACACCTTGCCTTGGATGCGTGAGGTAATAGCCCCCGTCGATT
>JBDLQR010000115.1:0-11803 GCA_039800485.1 Pseudomonadota bacterium | reverse complement strand
GACGAAAGCAGCCGACCGCGCATGAGCGCGGAGGTCGCACGCCTGGTATCCATGAGATTGCGGCGGATGTAGCCGTTGAGATTTTCCTCACGGGCGATTTCAGAGAGGACTTCGCCTGCTTCCTCGTCCGAGAGGTGGATGCCTACCACCTTGTCACTGAACTTGTGCAGACGGGCATAGATGCCTTCCAGGGCATCAGCCGAATACTCCGCATTGGCCGCATAGAGTTCGAGCAGCACATCCTTGCCATCCTCGACATACCCCGGCTGGATACGGGCACGCAGACGCAGCAGCCGGAATGCAGGCAAGTCCTCGGTATGGATGCTGAAGAGAATCTGATCCTTCAGCACAAAGGACACGAGCACCACCTCGCTCTCTTCCTCATTGAGCAGGAAGAAATCCGAGCGCACATGGATCTCGCCATTTTCCTCGATGTAGAAGCGCGCAGAGGCTTCGATGTCCTCTACTTCGTCTTCCTCTTCCCCATCCGGCAGATTGATGCCGAAGACCTCACCTGCCCAGGCGATCTCGGTTTCTGTCGGTTCGTCGAAATCGACCCAGACCGGTTTGCACTTGCGCAGATCCTCCAGAGTCTCCACGTGGACCTGGCGCAGGCGCCCGGAATCAAGTTCGAAGGCATTCAACATGGGGCAGGCGTACCGTAGCGGTTTTGCTCAGGGCGAACCGCCGCTGCCGACGGCAACCTGGACGGTTTCAATCGCACCCGCCACCTTCTGCTGGTGCAGGTCCTCTATCTGTCCGTCGTAGGTGAGGCAGAAAAGCGTTTTGCCATCGTCTCCACCCAGCTGGCAGGCCACCGCTCGCTTGTCGCCGACCTGGACGATGTCCGTGATCTCGCCGCCATCCAGTACCCGCAGGAATTCGCCTGAATTGAAACTGGCGACCCAGATGGCACCCTCCGCATCCAGACAGATACCGTCTGGCATCCGTTCGGGCAGCGATGCATAGGTACGCTGGTTACCGAGGCTACCATCGGCTGCAATGTCGAACGCACTGAGCCGACTGGCCCAGGTTTCAGCCACGACCAGCTTACGTCCCTGATCCTTGATTACTGCACCGTTGGGAAAATCGAGGCCACTGGCAACCACGCGCGTGCGGCCATCCGTTTCCACCAGTACCAGATCAGCAGGTGCCTGCGGCTCGCCAGCAAAAAGGTCATAGCCGAAATTACCCGCATACAGCCGGCCCTGTGCATCGGTGACGGTGTCATTCACATCACCCTTGGCGAGGGCCGACAGGTCGGCGTGCATGCTGAGCTGGCCGTCCTTGAACTTCATGATGCGGCGGTCTGCCATGGAGACGATGCTGAGGCTGCCATCCGGAAGGAAACCGAGGCCGGACGGGCGCGTCGGCAGTTCGCAGATCACTTCAGGCTTGCCGCCGGGAACCAGGGTATAGACCTTGAATCCCCACATGTCCGAGAACCACAGCTTGCCCGCGTGCCAGCGCGGCCCTTCCAGGAACACGAAGCCATCGGCGAGCAGTCGGGTCTGGTGTGTCTTCATCGTTGCGTTCTCCCCTCTGGTAGCGGTGCCTCTTGGCGGGCGTGCCTAGTGTCCCATACTTCGCTCGCGCAGCGTGCCAAGCCTGCATGATCGGTTTTCGATTTCAGGGTTTGAAGAGATCCTCGAGCGCCGCGCGTGCGGCTCCCGGATCGGCCGGGGAAGCCGAGGGCCCGGGCGCACCTGCGAACAAGTCCGCCAGCGCGGCCTCTGCGGCCGCTGTCTCGCGATTGGCCTGAAAGGCCGCAGGACGCGGCTTGAAATAGCCACAGAAATTGGCTCGGGTCTTGTCCACCACGCGCTCGGCGATCGGTTCCCTGCATTCGTTGGCGATGCCGGTAGCGTGAAATTCACACAGGCGGCAGACATGCAGATCGGCGCGGCAGGCTCGACACTGCGCGGCGCGTGCCAGCGGCAGTGGTTCTTCGGCCAGGTCAGCGCCGCAGCGCCAACAAACGAAGTGTTCCATGGCTCAGCCCCGGTTTGCGCGCGTGAAACGCGCCAGATGATAAATCTCGTGCGGCAAGGCCGGACGTTGCCCCGTGATCTCGTCCGCGACGAGATGTCCGGCACCGGCAGCCATGGTCCAGCCGAGATGCCCATGCCCGGTGTTGAGGAAAAGGCCGGGCACCGGGGTACGGCCCATGATGCCGACGCCATCACTGCTCATGGGGCGCAAGCCCGTCCAGCGGGTGGCGAGGTCGGGTTTCAGCCACGGCCTGAAGGCGGGGTAGAGCTTGGTGACCAGTGCGAAGAGATTGTTGATGCGTGCAGGGGTCAGCGCAAGGTCGTGGCCGGCGAATTCAGCGGTGCCCGCCACGCGCAGGCGGTCCCCGAGCGGGCACACGGCAGCATGCAGGTGATCGTCGATCACGGGCAGGCGAGGTCCCTCCTGCCAGCCATTCAACGGCAAGGTCAGTGAGTACCCTTTCACCGGCACAACCGGAATCCTGAGCCCTGCATTCGCCGCGAGTTGCGGTGAATAACTGCCAGCCGCCAGCACCACGGCATCGGCGGACAACTCCTCCTCGTGGGTCTTGACCACGGGGGCACGACCCGGCTGCGGTCGCAGCCCGAGTACGGACAGACCGTAACGCAAGCTGACGCCGTGCGCGCTCAGCCAGTCCGCGATCAAGGCACAGAAGCGTTGGGCGTCCCCGCTTTCGTCCTGCGGAAAAAACAGGCCACCTGCAAGCTGGTCCCCGATGGGCGCAAGTGCCGGCTCCCGCGCCACCGCGCCCGCGGCGTCGATCACTTCATGCTCGATGCCCCAGGCTCCGAGCTGGGCGCAAAGCCTGGCAGCTCCGGCCACCTCGTGAGGCGTACGGAAGAGCTTCATCGTTCCGCAACGCTGTGCATCATAGGCATCACCCACAACAGCCCGGATACCTTCCATCTCCGCAAGCGAGTAGCGTGCGAGATGCGCATTGCGCTCGAAATTCCGCAGATATTGCGCCGGCCGGGAATGGCGTACGAAGTCCAGTCCCCATCGCCACATGCCCGGCAGTGCCCGCGGCCGCAGCAGGAGCGCAGCGTCCTCACGACCGATCATGCGCAACGCGGTCCACAGCACGCCGGGCTCATTCCAGGGATTGGCCTGACTGGCGTGCAGCATCGCGCCGTTGGCAAAACTCGTTTCCAGTCCGGGACCTGGCTGGCGGTCGACCACAGTGACCTCGGCGCCCGCGCGACGCAGGAAAAAGGCAGTGGTGAGCCCCATGAGGCCCGCGCCCACGATAAGCACATGCATGGCTTGAACGCCTTCCCTGCAGGAGTGTTAAGGTGACGCTATCTTAACGTGCGCCGGCTACGGGCCGACATGGCAGGGCGGGCGATTGCGAGGGGACATGCCAGGGGCACTGCATCTGGTGGCGGACATCGGTGGAACCAAGACCCTGGTGGCCTTGGCAGCGCGGGACGGCCTGCGACAGACGGTGCGCCGGGAGAACGACAGCAGCGAGGGATTCCTGCCCTTGCTGCGCGCGTACCTCGCAGATTTGCCCTCGGACGATCGCGGGCGGATTGAAGGCGCAAGCCTTGCCGTGGCCGCCCCCATCGCAGGCGAACGGGTATCTCTCAGCAACCGGCCCAGCTGGCTCATCGATCGCGCGGATGTGAGTGCACTGATCAGTCACAAACCCGTATGCCTCATGAACGATTTTGCCGCCGCTGCACGCGGTCTTCCGGCCCTGGGAGCAGCCGATCTGCATGCCTTGCAAGCCGGCACACCCGCACCAGACGGGCTGCGGCTCTGCCTGGGCCCGGGCACCGGATTCGGAGTCGCCGCCCTCCACGAGGGACATGTCATTCCCAGTGAAGGCGGACACATCGCCTTCGCCCCCATGGACCATGCGCAGGTCGAGCTCTGGCGTTTCCTGGGCGGGGAGTACCGGCGGGTGACGTTGGACCGCGTATGCTCCGGCGCCGGCCTCGTCGCCACTTACCGCTACTGCCTGCATCGCGCAGGGCACGCCATCGATGGCGAACTGAGCCCGGCGCGTGTCATCGCGCGGGCCCGCAAGGAAGGGGACGCACACGCCAGGCAGGCACTGGAGCTCTTCACCCGCGTGCTCGGCGCTGCGTGTGGAGATCTGGCGCTCGCCTTTCTCGCCACCGGCGGGGTCTATCTCACCGGTGGCATGGCCCTGCACCTGTTGCCGGAAATTTCTCGAGGCGGCTTCCTGCGTGCGTTCAATCGCAAAGCCGAGCATGGGAGCCTGACCCGTTGCATGCCGCTGCAAGTCGTCCTGCGCGATGATCTCGCACTGCTCGGCGCCGCCGCGCTGGCGCGCGACCGGTTGCTCTGACATGACCGGGGCGAGCGGCATGCACCGCAAAGCCTCAGGGTGAGAGCGCGAACCGCAGCCCGAGGTAGCCGGAGACACCCTCCGTCTGGAAGTCGAACACCTCTTCGTAGTCGTCATCGAAGAGGTTTTCCATGCGTGCGGTCAACGCCACGGTGGGTGTCATCTGCCAGCTCGCGGACACACCCACCAGTGTGCGTGCCTCGAGTGTTGCCAGGCCATCGTAGGTCGGCGGGAGAAAGGTGAGATCCTTGCTGTCTCCCGCATGCGAGAGATGGGTGTCCATCACCCAGCGGCCGCTTGCATCCTGCCAACTGACACTCATGGCCGCCTGGTCATGCGGCCGCCTTACCTCATCCTTGCGCAGGCCACCGCGGATTTCCGTGGCATCCAGCCATGTGTAGCTGGCGTTGAGATGCGTGCGCGGCAACAGCTGCCAGCGGCCGGCCAGCTCCACGCCCCTGCGCTTGCTGGACCCTGCGCGGTTGCGTGCGGTGAGCACGAAGCGATCCAGATCAAAAAAGAAGCCGTCGATCTCATCGAACAGGTGTTCGTTGAAGTAAGTGACCGATGCGCTGGCGCGCTCATCGAAAAAAGCCTGGCGCAGCCCCAGCTCGTAGCCTTCCGAGCGCTCGGATCGCAAGCCGGGATTGCCGATGAAGGGCAGGAATCCACCGTTGGAAAAGCCATAGCGCTCGGTGAAGGTCGGCGCTTTCTGGCCCGTTGCATAGACTGCTGACAGGGTGGTCCCGAGGTTGGGGAACTGCTGAGAGAACAAGGCCCGCCAGGTGCCGATGTCAGGGATGTCGCTGTTGTCATCCCAGCGCCCGGTGATCCCGAGCGTGGTGTCCCGGTGCATGGTCGCCCGGTATTCGACCACATAGCCAAGGGTGTGGCGGCGCCGATCCTGATTGGGGTCGCCGAAGAAAGACACCGGCCCACGCTGGTTGAACTCTTCCATGTCGTAGTCGACCGCCAGCGTCATCACATGAGCCACCGGCACCACGGGGAGGGTGTCCACCCTGAAGGTGGACTGGTAATCCAGCGAATACTTGCGACCTTCGGTTCTGCGATCGCCGAGGTCGGTAGGGTCGCGCCCCGCATTGTCGAGCTTGGTCCAGCCACCGATGAGGGCGTGCGTCCAGAAGTTGTTGAAAGTTGCGAGCTCTGCGCGGCCTCCGACATAGGCCTGCACGACATCCGTGGTGGCATCGATATCCGTCCGCAGACCGGTATCCGGATCAGTCCCGTCAAACTGCGACTCAGCATCGGTGAGCCGACCGTGGAGATCGAGCTTGAAGGTCGCCGTGGGCCTCCAGCCGAATTTGAAGTTCGCGGCAGCATTGCGATAACCGTCGTCCTCCGCACCCCTGCGCGCGATGTTGATGCCACCGGTCTCGAAGTAGCTGAGCCCTACCCGGCCACGCACGGTCCCGCGAGTTGCCCCGAGCGACAGTGCACCCCGCTCGGTGCCGAAAGACCCGGTCTCGACCGAACCCTCCAGTGCCACCGGGCGACTTGCCTCACGGGTAATGATGTTGATGACACCAGCCAGAGCGTCGCTGCCCCAGAGCGAACTTTGCGGACCCCGGACGATTTCGATGCGCTCGATGTCGCTCACCGTGAGATGGGCAAAGTCGAATTCATCCGCCTGGCTGAAATCGTTGGCCTCCACGCCGTCTATGAGCACCAGAACATGATTACCCTCTGCGCCACGCACGCGCACCTGGGTCTGGGACCCGGGACCGCCGTTGCGAGTGACCGCGAGACCCGGCACGTCGCGCAGCAGATCACTGGCGAAGCGCGGGTTGCGGCGGTCGATCTCCTCGCGGGTGATGATCGTGGTACCGCCCGCAATCGTGCCGGCCGGCACAGGTACACGCGCGGCACTGACCACGACAATCTCCGCGGCGGAGACAAGGGAGGTGGGCAAGGTGGAGGACGGGGAGGATTCAGGCCCGGCTGCCTGCAGGCAAACGGGCAGCAACAATCCCGTAACCAGAATATTACGCATGGAGTGACTCCGCCCGCATTCACGCCCGAATGCAGGCAACAGGAGATCACGCCGGAAGCGGCCCCTCACAGGCCGGACAGGAAAGACGCGCGACGCCAGACCATGCCCCGAGTGCTCCCGCCGCGACCCGGTTTAACCACGCATCAGGCCGGTCTCCGGACTCGCGAGGTCAGGGCGCTGGTCTCACGACCAGCCCTGTCGGCATCCGTCTTCCCGTGCCGTGGCACAGTGACATGGTGGATGCCTGCTCTCGCCTACCGTTGCGGGGGCAGCGTCGGCTTGATGCGGGCAATCCCGCAGTGACCGACTTCCCGATTATCCCCGGGGCTGGAATGGCCTCGGGGCACCTCATGCGAACGCGCTCAATCTAATGTTCGAGTTGTCGTAACGTCAATACGAAACGGCTGTGACGCGCGCGGCACACACGCTCGCAGTAGTCAGGACACAAAAAACAGGCAAAAAAAAACACCACGCTCGCGCGTGGTGTTTCATGGTTCCGCGGAGTGCGGTGGCTGGGCTTCAGCCGGCGACCGAGTCCTTGAGGCCCTTCAGCGCAGAAGCGCGGACCGACAGGCTTGCAGGGCGCGCTTCGACCTTCACCATTTCGCCGGTGAAAGGGTTGCGCGCCATGCCGGCCTTGCGGGCAGCCTTGGTCACACGACGAAGCTTCACGCCAAGTTCCGGAACGCTCATCTCACCCGAGCCGTTCTTCTTCAGGTGGCGAACGGCGTGGTCACGGATGGCGCCCAGCACTGCCTGCACCTGCTTCTTCGTCAAGCCGGTGGCTTCGGCCACAGCGGAGACGATCTGGCTCTTGGTTTCGCGTTCTTTGATGGCGGTTTTCGCACGGCTCATAGGATGTCATTCCTCCCGGGGGTTGGCGTAATCAAGACAATCAACAATGCGTTCCGCGCGTCGCGCCGCTGCAGTGACAGCGGGCTCCGCCGGACCGGCTCAAATGCGCGGCTAATATAGCCCCTCGAAATGCATTTGTAAGCAACCCGCGAGGCTTTTTTTAGCGGGTTTCTGGCCGTTTTTTCACCATTCGCCCTGTTTGCCGCCGCATCCAGCCACACACGCACCAAAACGGCTGGATTCCCGGTGTGGAAAAGCCCCCGCCTCAGTGCGCGGCGTTGAGGGCAACGAAGGCTTCGTGCAGAAAGCGGAAGGGGCTGCGCGCCAGTTCCTGCAGGAAATGGCTGCGCTCGAGGCGGTCCAGTACAGGTCCCTTGACCTCTGCCAGATGCAGGGTTACCCGGCGTGCACGCAGGCTGTGGTTGAGTTCCCGCAGCCTTTCAAGGCCCGTCAAATCAATACGGTTCACCGCCGAGAGATCAAGAACCAGGTGGGTCACACCCGCACGGGCCTCCAGTGCCCGTTCTATCTGCGCGGTCACGGGACGCACATTACCGAAGAAGAAGTCACCGTCGATACGAATCGCGAGCACATGGGGATACGTGACGACCGCCGAGCGCTTGACGTTGCGATAGTGAGTGGTGCCCGGCACCCGTCCGATCTCGGCCAGATGAGGATTGCTGGCCTGCCACTGGATGGTGGCCAGTGAAAAAATCACGCCGCACAGGATGCCAACCTCTATGCCCAGCACCATGACGCCTGCAGCCGTGCCGATGTAGGCCCAGGCATCCGCGCGCGAAAAAGCCCAGGCTTCGCGCAGAACCTTGATATCGACCAGACCCGATGCGGGCAGGATGATGGCGGCTGCGAGCACGGTGTGCGCAAGCTGCGCAAACGCCTTGGTGAAGAATGCGACCACGACCAGCATCAGCAGTGCGGCATAGACACCCGCCATGCGGGTTTGGGCACCCGCGCTGAAATTGACGATGGAGCGGGACAGCCCGCCTGCGACCGGAAACCCTGCCGAGAGGCCGGCGGCGAGATTGGAGGCGCCAAGCCCACGCAGCTCGGCATTCGGATCAATGCGCTCTCCTCGCCGCATGGCCAGGGACTGGGCAACGGAGACACTCTCGACAAACCCTATGAGGCCGATGCTGAGCGCAGGCAACACAAGCGCCTCGAGCTGGGCGCGGGATGGCAGTGTGATGCCGAGCTTGGGCAGGCCGCCGGGGATCGCGCCCACCACGGTGATGCCATGGCTCTGATCCAGACCTAGGGCTGTCATGAGCAGGATGGAAAAGACGATGACGACCACGGGCGTCATGCGTCGGCCCAGATCGAGCGCACGATCAGAGGCGCGGACGCGGCGTCCCACACGGAAAACCAGCTGGGGCAGCAGCCATAACAACAGCAACACGCTGAGGCCAAGTGCCGCGGTTGGCGTGTGGACGGTATGCAGGTGTTGCAGCAGCGACCATCCGAGCTGGACCGCAGTCTCACCCTCCCCCTGCATGCCCAGAAGCGTCTTGAGCTGTCCCAGCACGATGAGGATCGCGGCCCCGGCCATGAAGCCAGCGACTACCGGGTGGCTCATCAGGTTGGCGACGAAGCCGAGCCTGAGCAAGCCAGCCAGCATCAGTACACCGCCGGAGATCAAGGCGAGCCAGGCCGCGAGCATCAGATGAACGGAGTCGTCCTGCACGCCCATGCCGGCAAGAGCCGTGGCGGTCATCAGCGAGATCACCGCCACCGGTCCGACCGACAGGGCTGTCGAGGAGCCGAAAAGGGCGTAGGCAATCATGGGCAGGACGCTCGCGTACAAGCCGGATTGCAAGGGCATTCCGGCAAGCTGCGCATAGGCGAGACTCTGCGGCACGAGCATGACCACAACGATCAGTGCGGCCGTGAAATCACGCCCGAACGCGTCGCGGAGGGTCTCCGTGGCGAGCAACCTCATGTGTCCGGGCGGACTGCCTCAGGCCCCGGTTGCGAGCTTGAAGAGCTTGGTGGCACGCCCACCGGTATAGCAGAAACCCAGAATGGGTTTGGGCAGGGAAGCCAGCAGCTCGGCATAGCGCGCCACATGATGCTCGTTGATTTCAGTCGGCACGACCGGAAGGTAGGCGTATTCGAGACCCACCTTGCGCGCTGCTGCCTCGATGTCCTTGCTGAGCGGCTGGGTATCTCCGCCTTCACCATCCGGACGGTTGTTGATCACGCTGCGGAAACCGGCTTTCGCCACGGCCGCCAGATCCTCGGGCTGCAGTTGAGGTGAGGTCGCGAAATCGGCGTCATGCTGTGTGAGAGTGAGTTCTGACATGCGTCTGCTCCGGTTCAGGGAATCTTGCGGGATGAAAATTCATGAATGGCCATGCCGACAAGCATTGCGGCCACGAACACCAGTACTTCGTGGCGTCCACTGGCCAAGGCCACCAGGGCGGGGCCGGGACAGAGTCCGCCCAGACCCCACCCGATACCGAAAGCCATGCTGCCCAGCACAAGCTTGCGGTCGATGGTCTTGAGCGTCGGTAACTGCAGGGGCAAGCCCAGCAAGGAACGCCCCCTGGACCGGGCGAGTGCAAAGGCAGCACTGGCGACGGCCATTGCACCGCCCATCACCAGTGCCAGCGAAGGGTCCCATGGGCCGGCCAGGTCGAGAAAGGCAATGACCTTGGCAGGGTTGGTCATGCCGGCCAGGATGAGGCCGCAGCCGAAGATCAAACCCACCACGAAAGCCACGAGAGTTTGCATGACTCAGCCTCCAACCACGTGGCGGGTTACGAAGACGGTGATGAACCCTGCCAGCATGAAGCTGAGGGTAGCCACCAGTGAGCGCGCAGAGCCGCGCGCAAGTCCGCAGACCCCATGGCCACTCGTGCACCCTGCCCCGAAGCGGGTACCGATGCCTACCAGCAGCCCGGCGGCCACGAGTAACGGGGTGCTGGCCGTGATTTCACTCTGCGGCATCTGCCAGACCCACGCATAGAGTCCGGGCGCCAGCAGCATGCCGAGGATGAAGGCGGCCCGCCAGGCGGTGTCGCCGGTGCGCGGTCGCAACAGACCACCCACCACCCCGCTGATCCCCGCGATCCGGCCGTTCATGAGAACCAGGAGCGAGGCCGCCAGGCCGATGAGCAATCCGCCCGCCAGTGAGGTCCACGGCGTGAATGACGTCCAGTCGATGGTCATGGCCTGCCTTTCGTAGTTTTGCAGAAGAGTCCGTAGAGGGTTTGCAGCAGCATGAGCACACGCTGCTCCGCGATACTGTAGAAGATGCGCTTGCCCTCGCGCCGCGTCTTCACTATCCCCTCTCCACGCAGCACCCCCAGTTGCTGGGAGAGAGTCGGCTGGTGGATGCCAAGGGCCTCCTCCAGATCACTCACGCAACATTCCTGCTGCGCAATCTGACAGAGCAGCAGCAGACGGTCCTCGTTTGCGAGCACACGCAACACGCCGGTGGCCTCTGCCGCCGCACGCCTGATTTGACGCATGTCAATTTCGTCGCTCAATTCCATCTGGCAAGACACATGCAATGTTTATATTCTATTTTTATATATAATGTTTTCAGGTTTTTCAACCAGTCACGAGGTGCGCCATGACTACCCCCTGCAAGGCATTCTTCGATCCGGGAACCTTCACCTATACCTACGTCATCTACGATCGGGAGGGTGGCACTGCTGCCATCATCGATCCTGTACTGAACTACGACCACAAGAGCGGTCACACCAGTGAAGCGTCCAACGCTGCAGTCATCGCCTTCGTGCAGTCGATGAAGCTCAAGGTGGAATGGATTCTGGAAACCCATGCCCACGCGGACCACCTCTCAGGTGCCGTCGGACTCCAGCAGTCGCTCGGGGGAAAGATAGGCATCGGCAATCACATCACGACCGTACAGGCAACTTTCAAGGGGCTGTTCAATCTCGAATCCTCGCTCGCCGTCGACGGTTCACAGTTTGATCATCTTTTCACCGATGGTGAGGCGTTCAGTATCGGTGGTCTGAAGGCCAAGGCACTGTTTGTGCCGGGTCATACGCCGGCCTGCATGGCCTACCAGGTGGAAGAAATGATTTTCGTCGGAGACACGCTGTTCATGCCCGACGTGGGAACCGCGCGCTGTGACTTCCCGGGTGGCGACGCCCGGACGCTCTATCAATCGATCCGGCGCATCCTCGATTTTCCGGCTGACACCCGCATCATGGTCTGCCACGACTACCCACCCGGTGGTCGCGAGGTGCGCCACGAGACATCGGTCGCAGAACAGCGCGCCACCAACATCCATGTGCATGACGGCATCTCTGAAGAAGCCTTTGTCGGCATGCGGACCGCAAGAGACAAGACGCTGGACATGCCTTTGCTGATCATCCCGTCCATCCAGGTCAACATCCGTGCCGGCCATCTGCCACCGGCAGAGGACGATGGCCGCGTCTATCTCAAGATTCCGATCAACCTGCTCTAGCCGGCCCAGGCCGTTTCCTCTCCCAGTGCACCGGCCCGGGCCTGGAGGAGCGAGAGGAGACGATCGAGATTCGCCCGGTCCGCAGGGTCGAGGCCCGCGGACAAGGCATTTTCGTAGCGGCGCGCGAGCGGCACTATCTGCTGGTAAACCC
>JBDLQR010000114.1:0-16145 GCA_039800485.1 Pseudomonadota bacterium | reverse complement strand
ATCTCTGCCGGAAAGTAGCAGCCCGACACATGGGCCTGCGCCAGACTGGCACCTTCCAGGCGCGCTTCCCGAAAATCCACTCCCCGCAAATCAGACATCCGGAAGTAGCAGTCCCGCAGGTCAAGGCCCCGGGCATCCAGTTTGCGCAGGTCGAGGCGGCTCAAATCCGCGCCTCGCAAAGCACAGGATTCGCCTGCGTTGCGGCGGCGATTGAATTCCTCGACTTCCCCGGTGCGCAGCAGCGCGTAAAGTGCGCAAGGCGGGTTGTCTGGCATGGCTTCCTCCTCCGGTCAGGTTCAATCCGGGCGCAGATGCTCGAATACTTCGCCGAGCGTGCCGTAGTTCATGTATCCGAGTCGGGCCAAGGGCCGCAGCGCACGCTCGTCCACCTTACCATCGACAATCAGGGCATCGTCGATATGGATCCCGATGACCGCGCCGATGACCACGTGATTTTCGCGGCCGTCACGGGTAGGCGGCAGATGGACTATCTGATGGACCGTGCATTCAAGCGCTCCCAGTGCACTCGCACCCCGCGGTGTGCGCCCGAGCCGGGAAGGAAGACTGGCAATGCCGCAGGCTGCGAATTCATCCACCTCGGGCGGGATTGGGCGGGAACTGGCATTCATGGTCTCCAGATCATGCTCCCCTACCAGGTTGGCGACGAATTCCGGCACTTCGCAGATGTTGCTGTAGGTATCCTTGCAAGTCCCCGGCTGTGCCGCATTGGGCGCGAACATCACGTAGGGTGGTTCCGCGCACACCAGATTGAAATAGGAATACGGCGCCAGATTGACCACACCGTCCTTGCTCACCGAGCTGATCCAGCCAATGGGCCGCGGCATGACCAGCGCATTGATCGGGTTGTGCTTGAGTGGTGCCGGGCGTAGCCCGTCGGCGACGGCAAAAAACATGCTGGGTGCTCCGGGCTGCTGCGACAGCGGGCTGAGGTCCGGTACCATAGGGAGTCGGCGCACGGCGTGTCAAACGCATCACCAGACTGAACGCCAGAAGCCGCTGTACTCCTCCGGGAATTGCGAGAAATCACCATGCTGAAACCTCTGATCGTTTCCTGTGCCATGCTTCGGTCCAGGCTTGCACTGGCGCTGATCCTGATCTCCAGCGCGACGGCCGCAGGTGCCAATGATCTGGATCTGCCCGATATCTCGCTGGTGGCGGCCGCGACCGAAGCCGCCATGCCGGAGCCATCGCCCGGCGATCTGCACGAATTCGTGGGCTCGGTCGCGACAATCCCGTGCAGCAGCTGGGAGGTTCTCGAGTCTACGGATGCGGATCTCGTGGAAAGTGCGTGCGGGGACTACCGCATGTACTTCAAGCGAAGTGAGCAGATGAATCTCCATCGGGTCACGACCGCAGACGGCAAGGAGCTGGTGCGCTTTGACCCTGCCTACCCTGCGCTCCAATTCCCGCTGGCGGTGGGCAAGCATTGGCGCAAGCCCTATGCGGGCCACTCACTGCTGGAAGACATCGCCTGGCAGGGGGATGTGAGTTGTGAGGTCGCCGACTTTGCGAAAGTGAATGTCGCTGCGGGCGATTTCGATGCCTTTCGCATCGAGTGCAAGGACCGCTGGAAGGTGGCAGACGCTGAGAGCAGCGTGACCAGTACGACCTGGTATGCGCCGGAATTGGGAGCCGTCGTGAAGTCGGTCAACTACGAGGATCCGCGCTGGAACACCGAACTCAAGCGCGTTTCGCGCTGACCTCCAGTCCGCGCACGAAGACCCTGCACGCATGTTGAGCAATCGCGCCTGGTGGGCGGCTGGCGCCCTGCTGGTGCTGCTGACTCTGGGACTCGGACTTCCACGCATCAGCAGTGTGCCGCTCGATTCGCACGAGATCTTCGTAGCTGGCACCGCAAGGAGCATGAGTGTCCGTGGTGACTGGATACTCCCTTGGTTCAACGGCGAGCCGCGCCTGAACAAGCCGCCCATGAGCTACTGGGCCGCGGGTGGCGTAGCAGCCATGGCTGGAGATCTGCCGGGAGTCGCAGCGTGGCACGTCCGCATGGTGTCCGTCATGGGCGGCGCGGTGCTGATGCTGACCACGCTGGCCTTGGGTGCCCTGATTTTTGATCGAATGACTGCCTTGGCTGCGGGAGGGCTTTTGCTCGGCAGCGCCGGCCTTTTCAGCTTCATGCATGATGGCCGCCCGGACATGCTCTACGCCGCCCTCTGCAGCCTGATGCTGCTCGGGTTTGCCAAATGCGCATTTGCCGGACCGATCACCACCGACAACAGGTTCTCATGGTGCTTGCTGGCCTGGGTGGCTTGTGCCGCGGCCATCCTGACCAAGGGGCCTCAGCTTCCTGTTTTCATGATCCTCGGTCTCGCGCTTTTTCTCTGGCGTAACGAGGACACCCGATGGAGATCCGTGACGAGCCTTCGCCCGGGCCTCGGGATTTTTCTGGTCGTACTCCTTTGCGCCCCGTGGTGGTGGGCCTTGGGTGAGCGCCTGAGCGCCCTTGCGGTGGAACGGAGCCAACTGGGCGGCACCCTGCTGATGCCCTCACTGGCTCATCTGGGCGAGCTCTACTATGCGTGGCGACCGCTGCAATTGCTGCTGCCGTGGTTGCCCCTGGCAGCATTGGCAGCGGCACTGGCCAGTCGCAGTCGGGTGACGCGTGAGGGCCTCGGCTTTCTCTGCAGTCCATTGCTTGTGTCCGCCATCGCCCTCAGTTTCGGTCGACAGTATCGCTATTTCTACCTGCTGCCTCTGCTGGGGCCGATGACCCTGATCCTCGCAAGGCCGCTCGTGTCGGCCTTGCCAGTGCAGGGGCCGTGGCCGCTCACCACCCGGCTTGCAGTGGGTGTCCAATGCATGCTCTTGCTGGCATGTGCGGTCTGGGTTGTCCCCGCGCGTGGAGAGCTCGGGCCCTGGATCGCGCTGGTGTTCGTTGTCGGTCTGCTGCTCTCGGTTGTCGCGGCGCGTCTGGTGCCGGGGCACAAGGCAACACGGCTGATTCTCGTCCTCGCCGTGTTGATGACGGCCGTCTGGTTCGCAGCAGCGCTCACGGGAAGGTTGTGGAATGAAGAGCGCTATGCATCACATGCCCTTGCGCGCAAGGCGGCTCATCTCGTGGACAGTGAAACACCCTTGGCGACCCTGGACATCAGCCCCGCGCTTTATGCGTACTACGCCGACCGCGACGTGCCGCAGCTGGCGTCGATCGCGCAACTGCAGGCGATGCTTGAATCAACGCCGGGCGGCACGTTGGGGCTTGTGATACCCGCATCCCGTGTGAGCAGCCTGGAGCAGCTCTACGCGGTGAAAACCGTGGAAGGATTTTCCCGCGGGTCAGATCGGGAGATGTTGGTCATCATCCGCCAGCGCTCAAGGCCCTGACAGGAACTCAGCTCACCGGTGCGCGCAGCCGCAGGCGTCTCAGGCGCAGGGCGTTGGAGATGACCGATACCGAGCTCAGGCTCATGGCCACTGCGGCGAACATCGGCGACAGAAGCCAGCCGGTGAACGGATACAGGGCTCCGGCTGCCAATGGAATGCCGAGCGCGTTGTAGACGAACGCGAACCCGAGGTTCTGACGCATGTTGCGACAGGTCGCACGGGCGAGCTTGCGCGCGATCCTTATCCCCTGCAGATCCCCCTTCAGGAGCGTCAGGGCTGCGCTGGCAACTGCCACATCCGTGCCAGTGCCCATGGCTATCCCGACATCGGCCTGTGCCAGTGCGGGCGCATCGTTGCTGCCATCGCCTGCCATTGCGACCACTCGCCCCTGCGACTGGTAAAGCGCAACCAGCGCACGCTTGTCCTCCGGCGACAGGCCGCCATGGACCTCGTCCAGCGGCAGATTCGCCGTCATGGCGCGGGTGGCGCGGGGGGTGTCTCCGGAGGCGACCACGATTCTCATACCGCCCTCGCGCAGCAAGCGCAGGGCGGCGTCGGCCTCTGGCTTCAGTCGATCACGCAGTGTGATGCTCCCGAGCAGGCGCTCTCGCAGCGCGACGTGCACGACCGTGGCACCTTGCCCACTGGCAGTCTCGATCGCGGGCAGCCCCCAGGGATGTGTAAGCCCCGCCGCCTCCAGCATGGTCGCGTTTCCGGCGACACAAGGCACGCCATCAATCAGACCTTTCATGCCGCTCCCGATGACTGCGGTGAACTCGGTTACTGGTGCAAGCGCCAGCCCCCGCATCCGGGCCTCACCCACCAATGCAAGCGCGAGAGGGTGTTCGCTGCGCTGGGCAAGGCTCGCCGCCTTTTGCAGGAGCTCCGCTGCGCTCACCTCCGGGCAGGGCAGAATGTTCTCCACGGCCGGCTTGCCAGAGGTCAGCGTTCCCGTCTTGTCGATGATGAGGGTGTCCACGGCAGCCAGGCGTTCAATCGCGGCAGCATCGCGAAAGAGCAGACCGTGCAGCGCGCCAAGGCCGGTCGCCACGGTGATCGACATCGGTGTGGCAAGGCCCAGAGCGCAGGGGCAGGCAATGATGAGGACTGCGACGCCGTTGACCAACCCCGAAGACCACCCTGGGCCCAGCAAGCCCCACAGGATGAAACTCGTCAAAGCCACGGCGACGACAACCCAGAAGAAGATCCCGGCCACTCTGTCGGCCAGGCTCTGCATGGGCGCCTTGGTCCGCTGTGCCTGCGCGACCAGCAGTACGATCTGCGCAAGCCGCGTTTCACTGCCCACGCGCCGAGCCTGCATCAGGAAACTGCCGGTCAGGTTGAGAGTGCCGGCATTGACCCGATGGCCCGCTTCACGCAACACCGGCAGTGGCTCACCCGTCAGCATCGACTCATCCACTTCGCTACGGCCCTCCACCAACAGGCCATCGACTGCGATCTTCTCGCCTGGCTTCACCCGGAGCCGGTCGCCCACCATCACTTCGGAAACCGGTACCTCCTTTTCGCTGCCATCGGGGGTAATCAGATGCGCGTTCGACGGCGCGAGCTCCAGTAGCGCACGCAAAGCTTCGCCCGTGCGCGCCCGCGCCCGCAGTTCAAGCATCTGTCCGAGCAGGGTGAGCGTGACGATGACCGCCGCGGCCTCGAAATAGACACCCTGCGTGCCGGGAACCCCTGCCAACGATTGCCACGGAAAGAAAGTCACGAGGCAACTCCAGAAAAAGGCGCTCAGCGTGCCCAGACCGATCAAGGTCCACATGTTCGGGCTGCGCATGCGTACGGACTGCAAACCTCGCTGCAGCACAGGCAGTGCCGACCACCCCATGACGGGGAGTATGAGCAGCAGTTCCACCCAGGCTTGCGGAAGTGGCAATGGCAGGGGTGAGCGGTGCCCGCTCATGGCCAGGGCGGCGATTACCAGCGTGAACGGCAGCGCGACGAAAAACCGACGCCGCATGTCGCGCAGCTCCGCATCTGCGCCAGCGTCTGCCAGCGAAGGGAGCATGGGTTCGAGGCTCATGCCGCACAACGGACAGTCCCCGAATTGATCAGTGACGATCTCCGGATGCATCGGGCAGGTGTACTGTGCACCCGGTATCGGGGCGGGTGCTTGTGCCTCTTGTCCAGATAACCCGGCAATCCGGGCGAGGAAGCGCTCCGGCTCACTGCGGAATTTCTGCAGGCAACCGGCACAACAGAAACGCCAGGTCACGCCGTCCATGACGAGGACATGCGGGGACTCGGGCTTGACTGTCATGCCGCAGACCGGGTCCTTGCTCACAGGCAGCCCTGCGGCAACTGAATCGGCTGGAGGCGTGCCACAGCAGGAGCCGGAAGGCGTCATGTCATCGATGCTCCGCGGGGAATGTCACCCCCGCTTGTGGACGGGCTCTTCTCGCGAGGAATGCTCCGCCTGTCCATGTTCCCGGGGGCGAGATGGCGATTCCGGAACTCGCCGGGCGAGAGCCCATGCCAGCGCTTGAAAGCCTTGCCGAAGTTGGCTGGATTGTTGAAGCCGAGCGCTGCTGCAACTTCCTTCACCTTGAGTGCATCGTTGGCGAGGAGCTCTGCAGAACGACTGCGCAGAAAGTCATCAACGATCTGCTGATAGGTGAGGCCGAGGTGCCGCAGCCTGCGGATGAGTGTCCGTGGCGCCAGATGCAGATGGGTGGCCACCTCCACCAGAGTCGGGAGTGATCGCGTGCGGTCGGCCCGCTCAAAGACAGTGGAGAGGTAATTGCGCAATTCGCCCAAGGTAGAGCGCTCTCGTGACGAGGAGAGCAACGCTTCGCATTGTTTGAGCGCGTGAGCCCAGGTCGAGTCCAGATAACCCATGTTGGGCCGCGCGCGCCAGCCGAGAGGAATGCTCAAGGCGTTGCAGGGCGCATCGAAGGTAAGTGGGCCGTGAAAATGCCGCCGGTAGCGGTCGGCCCAGATGGGCGCCGGGTATGCGAACTCGAGAGCCATGTCGCTCGCCTCGATGTCATACACGGTCTGCAGGTACTGCATCAGGACAAGCAAAGGGGTCTCCACCAACATGGGCAGCGAGGCCCCCAAATCGATGAGCGGCCAAAGCTCCGCCCGCAGTCGGTTGCTCTCTGCGCGGCACTGCAGGTGCATGTAGGGAATACGGCTCGGAAAGTAGCGCAGAAAGACGTCGAAGCCATCGACCAGCGTAGGTGCACTCATGAGTGCCACGCTGATGGGACCATGAAAATGGTCGGACAGCGTTCGCGCCCAGTCGAGATACCAGTCAGGTTCCTCAGCCAGGGCTCGGGTGTTCTCGATGTACTGAAGGGCTTGCCGCACGCTGATCCTGCAATCCGGAGCATCGAGATCATCGAGGGCGAGGCCGGTACCAGCGAACAGTTTGTCGGCGGGAAAGAGCCGCGCCAGATGACGCCCGTAGGTGACCGGCATGAGAAGGTTTTCGATCACATGTCTGTCCACGGCAATCACTCCGCTCAGAGTGGCACCAAAATAACAGAAATTGTCAGGAGCTTCCCTTTTTTGCTGCGCATGCGCGCGGCTAGCGTAGGGCAACGCATCTGCCGACAGCGTCTTGCGACAGACAGCCTCACGGGTGATTGGATGAGGACTGCTGTCGGCGGGGAGAAACGGGTTGCATGACCGGGACAACCAGCAAGAGCGAGAAACCATGACAGAACAGGAAAATACGGACCGCAATGTCGCAAAGGTGAGGTTGTTCATCGATGCTTGGGGTGCGATTGACCCCGACGTGGCGATGGCCTGCCTGTCCGATGACATCGTTTACATCAATCAACCCTTGCCGCCTGTGGTCGGTCAAAAGGATGTTCGCAAGATCGTCGCAGGCATCATGAAGCTTTCGCACAAGGTGCACTGGGAGTTGCGCAACGTCTTCGGGCGCGGAAATACGGTGGTGACAGAGCGCCTCGATTGCTGGGATTTCAACGGGCAGGGCTGGGGGTTGAAGCTGCCCTGCATAGGCATGTTCGATCTGAATGCCGCAGGCAAGATCTGTGGCTGGCGTGACTATTTCGACAATCGCATGTGGTTCGAGAACGGGGGCCCCACGCTGCATCTCGACTGAATTGTCCTGTCAGTTCAACCTGCAACCCAGGCCAGGCATGTTTTCCGGGAATGACGAATTCGTGTCGCAATGCCTCATGACCGACAAGGGCGCACAGGCGGTACGAGGAGAAATCACATGACTATGAGCAACGCAGAAAAAATCGCACGTAATGAAGCGGCCGTAAGGGCCTTTCTCAAGGGTTGGGATGATCTGGATGTAGAGGCTTGCATGGCGCAGATCACGGATGACATGTGCTATCTGAACCAGCCGTTGGAGGCGATTCGGGGCCGCGAGCAGGTGCGCAAGATGCTGGCCTCCATCTTTGCGCCAGCAAAGAAATGCTCCTTCAAGCTCATCAATGTCTTTGGACACGAAAACAAGGTCATCACCGAACGGCTGGACCAATGGGACTGGAATGGCAGCGACACGTGGCAGCTCAAACTGCCGGTGTGCGGCATGTTCGAGCTCACCGAGGATGGAAAGATCTACGAATGGCGGGAGTACTACGACAATGAACTCTGGACCCGGGATGGCGGGCCGAGTCTGGTGCTCTGAGCAATCTCTTTCTCGGCATGGTGCCCCGTGTGTTCCACGCGAGGCTCTCTCCTGCGCAGCCTCCGCGCCAGGCCGGGCTTCAATAAACCTGGATTGTGACGATGTTCGAGTCGCGGGCGTTGCCGCGCCAGTCCCAGGCCCGCGCGGTGAAACTGCGGGAGCCGGCCTTGCTCGGTGCGGTCCAGCGACAAGTATAGGGTGCTGTCGTGTCAGTGCAGACAGTGCGTGTGCCCGAGATGATGAATTCGACCCGCTGCACGCCATAGGTTGGCTGGTTGGTGAGTGCAGCGGCAAGGTTGACATTGCCGCTCTGGGCCACCGAGAGCTTGTTCGCACTGAGCGATATTTTTGGCATCCGGGGCGCTGCGATCGTGACCTCTCGGACAGCTGTCACGCTGCGGTTACCTGCTGCATCCCATGCAATGGCCAGCAATCTGTGCACGCCCGTGGCGATACCCCAGGTGTCCCAGTTGAGGGTATACGGAGCCTTGGCCGCCGTACCCAGCAGTTGTCCCGGACTTTCGCCATCCAGGAAGAACTCCACACGGGCGACTCCGCTTCCCGGAAGCTCATCCGAGGCAGTAACACCCAGTGTGTTGGCCCCGCGCAGCGTTGCGCTCGGCGCGGGTGCGGACCAGACGACGGCAGGCGCGGTGCGGTCAGGGGCAGAAGCTTCTCCCGGTGTGGCGACGACGTAGGCCGAGGTGATTCCGAGCTGACCGTCGTTATCCAGAACCTGCAGCAGCAACCAGTGAGGTCCGGGCTGGGTGAAGGTGCAACTGCCAAGACCGGAGGTCCCGCTCCGATAGCCCCCATTCCCACAGTCCATGACATAGCTGGTGATACTGCCGTCTGGGTCGACGCTGCCTCGCATATCAATGTCGACCGTGAAAGGCACGCGGCCGGTTGAAGCGCTGAGCGCGGCCTTGGCCTCCGGCGGCAGTCGCGACGCAGTGCCACCAATGGCAATCGTGGCGCTATAGGTTTGAGAGAGATTGAGCTCGCGGTCCATTGCCTGCACGCTCACGCGGTAGCTGCCCGGTGTCTGGAAGTAAACGGTGTTCGTGTCACTCGTGTAACAGCATGCGCCCATGGCCGTATTCCCGCCCACGATCCAGCGCTCCCACATGACAGGCCCACCCTCCGGGTCAAGGGCGGCAAATTCGAGGGTGACCGGCTCATTGACGGCAGCCTGCGCGGGCAGCTTGAGTGCACCTGCCGGCGGTTGCCCGGGAGTCATGGCTGCGTTCACCGTGACCCATCGGCTGACGGTGGTGCCGCCGCCGCGGCCGTCGTTGACTGACGTGAAATAGGGCATCGCATAAGCGCGTGCCAGCAATGGTGCGGCGTAGGGCGTGTTCTGAGGAAATACCTGCTCGGCCTGCGCACCTATCAACCAGGCTGGACGGTCGGTGGGTTGGCCCCGCCCCGAGATCACCCGCAGTGAGTCCCCGTCCGCGTCCGTGGCTTGCACCGCGTCCGACAAATCGACGGTCGCCCCCGGCGCGGGTTCGAGGTTCGGGCCTGGCGTGAGCGACGGAAACGTATTGGGCACGGGGTTGAATGCATACGCTAAATTGGACAGAGCCTTGAGCGAGTTGAGACGTCCGCCGGTGGAGGTCATCAACGCCTTGTCATCCTGCACGGTGTCGTAGCTGTCCGGGTGCAGGAGTACATCGCGCGCCTGTGCAGCGGTCAGTCCGGGATAACGGGCAAGCAGTGCGGCCGCCACGCCCGCCACATGGGGTGTCGCCATGGAAGTTCCGCTCAAGCGACGATATCCGGAGGCATCACAGTAAGCACATTGTCCCTGGTTGGCAGTGGAGAGGATCTCTACCCCGGGCGCTGCAATGTCCACGCTGGTGACGCCGTAATTGCTGAAACTCGCGGCGCGATCTTCGTTGGTGGTGGCCAGCACCGAGAGGATGCCACGGTTGTCGAATGCCGCCGGGTAAGCCGGTGCGAAATCAGCGTTGCTTGCGCTGTTGCCTGCGGCACAGACGTGCAGAGTCGACGCCGGTGCAGCCTCCAATGCGGTCATCGCATCCTTGAGCGCCTGACTGTAGGCAGCACCGCCCCAGGAATGGTTGGCGACCCGGATGTTCACACCGCTGGCTTTCAGGCTTCGGACCAGATCCAGTCCGGCAATGGCGTCCGACACCAAGCCAGAGCCATTCGCGGCAAGAAACTTGATCGGCAGCAGCCGGAGCTGCCAGTTCACACTGGCAACCCCCAGACCGTTGTTGCCGCGAGCACCGATGATGCCTGCCACGTGGGTCCCATGGCCATTGTCGTCACCGCCGCCCGGGGCGCAGACGCCTTGCGTGCAGGTATACCCCTGCGTTCCGGGACTGCCTGGATGCGACCAGAGAGAATCCGTCAGATCGGGGTGGCTGAAATCGATGCCGGTGTCGAATATCGCCACTACCACCGAGCTTTGTTCCGCCTGCAATGACCAGGCCGCAGGTGCCGAGATGACCTCCAGATTCTGCTGTTCTCCGGCAAGCCAGGCCGGGTCATCGGGCACCTGATTCGCCCGCACCACATAGTCTGGTTCCGCGTAGAGTACATTCGGGTCCCGGCGATACCTCTCGAGGACCTGTTCAACACTGAGCCCGGGCGGGTTTTGGATCCGGTGAACGTCTCCTGCAGCACCCAATGCGCGCATTGCGCCGGAGCCGGGCAGGCTGGCTGGACGGCCCCTGAAACTGACCAGCACGTGGGAAGGGGCGTGGTGTCGCGGGGCGTCGGAGGTGGTCAGGCGAACGTGTTCGACAGTGCCTTGCCGGTAGACTTCAATGTCCTGCGCTGGCCCAGCCGCGTGGGCGGGCATCCCGCAAAAGGGCAATAACAGGAAACCGGCAAGCAGGCTGGTACCGAGCAATGCTTTCCGCATGTTTCCTTGCATCTTTCCGTGGTCAAAGGCCTGATGTTTCGGAATGATAACTGCATCACCTTTTTCCGGAGCGAAAATTGTGACGAAATTCTCGAAAAACTTCTGAAAATGAGCTTTGACTCCCGAAATTTTCTGAAAGCGTGAGTAATAAAACATTCATTTTGTGATGCGCATCACAAAACGCTCCAGGCAGACTGAATTCAAGCTGTCCGCGCAGACAGCGCTGGAATGACGAGGGACCCATGCCCGAGGGACATACGATTCACCGCGCCGCGCGCGACCATCAACGCCTGTTCGCCGGTCAGCGATTGGCTGTGAGCTCCCCGCAGGGGCGCTTTGCATCAGGTGCTGCGCAGATTCATGGGCGTTTGTGCACGGACATTGAGGCGTATGGGAAGCATCTGCTTTATCACTTCAAGGGTGCGCCTTCCTTGCACATTCATTTGGGGCTCTTTGGGCGTATTCGCAAAGGCAAGGTGCCTGCACGAGAGCCTCGCGGTGAGGTGCGGATCAGATTGGTCGGGGAGAGCCATCACGTTGACATCAACGGCCCGACCATCTGTGAAACGCTGAATGACTCGGAGGTGGCGGCCTTGCTCGCGCGCCTGGGTCCCGATCCCTTGCGGGATGATGCGGAGCCGGCGCTCGCTTACCAGCGGATCATTCGCAGTCGCATGCCGGTAGGCCAACTGCTGATGGATCAGTCGGTGATTGCAGGTATCGGCAACATCTATCGCACCGAACTGCTCTGGCGTCAGCGGGTGCATCCCGAACTTCCCGGTCGGGAGCTCAGTGAAGCGCGCTTTGAGGCACTCTGGCTGGACGCCTGCAACCTGCTCGCCCTGGGGGCGAAGCGCAACGCCATCATCACCGTGGAAAACGCACCACCTGCGCGCTCCCGCTATCGCGAACGAGTGAACATCTTCGGCAAGACAGAATGCCCCGACTGTGGTTCGGCGATCCGGCGTTTCACGCTGGCCACCCGCAAGGTTTACGTCTGCGAGCACTGTCAACTTCGCTGAAAGGCTGCCGCTGCACCGTTGCCGCAAGGTGGTCCGCGGTCAGTGTGCTGCGAAGAGCGTTGTCGGCACTTCCTCAGCCAGCGCGGAGCCTACTGGCGCAGTACATCCGCCCAGGCAGCTCCCAGGGTGTGAATGTTCAGGGGTTGAGTCGTAGCGGCGCTCTGCCCAAGCAAAGCGCAACCGCCTCTCGCACGAATCGGCGCAGCGTCCGGGCCTGCTCGCCGGACCTGGAACGAAGGGCGAGGCTGTGCAGGATCGCCTGCAGGGTCATCGCAAGCCCCTTCGGCGAAATGCCCGGCAGCAACTCGCTTTCCTGACCCGCACGCTCGATCCGTCGTAAAAATGCTGCGTCGATATCCCGGATGATGCCCGCGAGGTCCTCCCGGACCTCGGGGTGCGTCAGCGCGACGGCCGGCGCGGTACACATGACCATGCAACCCTTTGCCTGCTCCCCGTCGACATAGATGCGAATGGCCTGATTGAAAAAGGCCAGCAGGCCGGCTTCCAGTCCGGGGCTGCGTTCCAACCTGGCCAGGCCGGCACCGAGGTGCTGCCGGAAGTGGTCGAGTGCCTTGCGATACAGCGCCTCCTTGTCGCCAAAGGCGAGATAGATGCTCGGTCGGTTCATGCCCATCGCCACCGACAGGTCGTCGAGTGACGTGCCTGTGAGCCCACGCGACCAGAACAGTCCGGCGGCTGCGACCAGCGCAGCCTCGGGGTCGTGCGTCCGCGGCCGGCCGCGGCGCGAGGATGTTTTTTGTGCCATTTCGAATATTATCCGGTATGCTCGCGTATATTGTTCGATTCAGTATATTAATTTCCGGAGCGCCGCCGTCATGCCGATGATCGACAGCCCCGCCAGCCCGATCGTGCCGAAGCTCGAAGGCCTGCACCTCTTCCACTTCGACGGCGCGCCGTGCGCCCAGCGGGTGCGCTTCGCCCTTGGCGAGAAAGGCCTCGCCCGCGGTCGGGAAGCGCGCTTCGATGCGGACAGCGCGATCGCAAACCGGTCTGAGCCGGGACGGTGGACCAGCCGGATCGTGTCGCTGGTGCGCAAGGATCACATGACTCCCGCTTATGCGCTGATCCATCCCGATCTCGTCGTACCGGCACTGGTTCACGACGGTCGGCTGTATCTGGAATCGCTCGACATCATCGAGTACCTGGATGACACGTTTGGCGGTGCCCCACTTCTACCGCGAGAGGGCGATCTTCGCCAGCGGACTCTGGATCTCGCCAACGAAGCCCGGGCGCTGCACGTATCACTGCGCTATGTCACCTTCCGCTGGGGACTCGGATGGCTCGCCAAGCTCAATTCCGGCGAACAGCAGAAACTCCGCGAACTTGTCGCCACCGGCGCGGACAAGGAGAACCTCGCCAGCTTCTACGACGGGTTCAGCAACGATCGCATTCCCGATGCGGTATTCGAGGATCACCTGCAGCGCCTCCTGGCCGCGTTCACCCGAATCGACAGGAGCCTGCAGCAGGGCCAGGCATTCCTCACTGGCACCACTCTGACATTGGCCGACGCATTCTGGGCCATGAAGGTGCTGCGGCTGCGCGAATGCGGCTATCCGTTCGGGGAGCTGCATCCTGCCGTCAGCGAGTGGTACGGGAGGATGTATGCGCGACCGTCCTTCAAGAACGAGGTGATGGGCCGGAATCACCTGACCAACCGGTTGTTCACGGTGAAGGCGTCGATCGAGAGAGCGTTGGGGATCGGGCTCGACCCGGCGCTGCGGGCGCTGATCAGATCGCGGAGCACTGGTTGAACCGGGAGCTACGCGCACCAACGTCCGCCACCGCCAACCCTGCCCACCTGCTCCGGGTAATCGATGAACAACCACGCCATCCTCAGTTGATTGCGACAAGAGTGGCCAGCATCTCCTCTGCGAGCGCGTGGCCGGATTGCCAGGCCAGCTCGACACGGGGACCGAGATGCCAATCCCCGCAGGTTCCGAGGCGACGCTCGGCATCCCACTGGCAGGGCGTCTCGAGCGCGCGCTGCACGAGCGCATGGCGCCAGCGATGCGCCTGGACCAAGCGGGGGCGCGCATCCACTTCCAGTTCGGCCTGCAGTACCGTGATGAGTGCGTTTGCAACCTCAGCCCCATCGTCCTCCAGATGTGCACGGGACCAGGCGGCGCTCGCGTGTACCAACCACAGGGCCTCTACGTCATCCGGCTGACCGGGTTGACGGGCAATCCACGCTATCGGGTCATCACCCTCCACGCGCAGCGCGTCAAACAAGGGGACAGGGCGTGAGGGGAGCGCGCACCAGACCGCCCAGCACGGTGCGAGTTGGGCAGTGGCGGATGACACCGCGAGGTCGGGTGCCGGAATCTCCAGCAGGTGTGCCGACTGCGGTGCGGGCACCGCCAGTACCACGGCATCGAACTCCGGCGTGAGGGAGCCGTCTTCAAGTGTCAGCTTGTAGCCTTGGCCGCAGGGGACCACCGCCTTGATTTCGGTCTTGGTCTGCACGTTCAAAGCCCGGGCGAGATGTGCCGGCCAGGCGTTCATGCAAGGACGGCCGGAAAATCTTGCATCATCCGGCATGACATGGCGCGAATCGCCACTGCGTACTGTAGCGCGGGCTGACCAGGGTGTGAGCACGTTCTGTTGAACCAGCGCGGCAACCTCCTCGGCGAAGGCCGCGCCACGTGCGGTGAAGTATTGCGCGCCATGATCAACAAACCGTTGGCCATCTGCGGTGCCAATCTCGCGGGAGGCCAGGCGCCCCCCGGGCCTGCGACCTTTGTCAAAAAGTTTCGGTTGGAGGCCGGCCGAGGCGAGCCGCCGTGCGCAGGTGATGCCGGCAATGCCGGCGCCGATGATGGCGATCTGCGGGAAGTGTCCGGTCATCAAGGTGCAATTTCCTGCTTCAGGTGCTCAAATCCCGCTGTGAACGGTAAAACCCGCAAGACCGCCAACGGCTACAGCGTCGCCAAACTCAACCTGCCAAGCAAACCCTGCGCGCACTGTGGTCGCCCTTTTGCGTGGCGCAAGAAGTGGGCGCTCAACTGGGATGCCGTCAAGTTCTGCTCGGAACGCTGTCGCCGCGCGCACTGATTTCCGTCGGGCGTCAGGGCGCCTCCTGCGGCCGCAGATTCGTGATACCGGTATCTCAACTCTCCAGCCCATAGACCCGGGTCGCGGTACCGCGAAACATGGCATCCTGCTCGGGCTCCGTGTAGCGCGCAGCCATTTTCTTGAACGCGTTCCACAGCACCTGGTAGGAGAGGGCACATTTGTCCACGGGGAAGTTGCTCTCAAACATGCAGCGTGAGGGACCGAAGGTCTCGATGGCAAAGTGGTAGTAACGTGACTGCCGCGCAACGATCTCGTCCGAGGTAGGTGGACGCGCCCCGAGCTCGAAGCCAAACCCGTTCCACGGCATGGCGAGTCCACCAAGCTTCACATGCACGTTACGGCAACGTGCCAGTGCCTTCAGATCGCGCGCCCATACCTCATGAATCTCGTCTTCCCGATTGGCATAGGGCCCCACGCCCAGAGGGGTCCCGAGATGATCAAGAACGATGGGGGTTTCCGGATACGCTTCGGCCAGCGCCGTGAGGTATGGAGTCTGGTGGTAATAGTGATAGGCGTCGAACACCAGGCCCATGGAAGAGAGCACTCCGAAGCCCTCCCGGAAGCTGGATTGTCCATACAGGTTTCCATCCTCCAGGCCAGGCATGGAAAGCAGGTCAGGGCAAGCGTCCCAGGCCGCTATCTGGCGGATGCCGCGAAAAAGCGGGCTCGCTGCCCGATGCGCCTCCAGAACTTCGCTGACGGCAGCGCCCATGGAAAGGTCTGCCGTGGCCATGATGGCGCCAATTCGCGCAGCACCAGGGACTTGGCGTGCCCGTGCAGCAAAGGCATCCACCCATTCCGTTTCACCCACGACCCTGAGGTGTTCCGGGCCATCGGTGCGGTAACCTTCCCAGCACTGCAGGTAAACGGTCTGCTCCACGCGATGGGTTGCAGTGTCTGCACGCAGATCCGCTAAGTCATAACGCGGGAAGTCAGGATTCTGCGCGAAGAAGTGGTGGTGTGGGTCGACGATGCGGCGAGAGGGATCGAGAGTCTCCTCTGCTACCTGGGCCAGCCATTCCGGTCTGACGACAATGGACATGGGGTGCTCCTCGCGGGTGAACAGTCACCTCACTATATTGGTCGGGCAGCAGTCACAGCAATCGTCGGAGGGAGAAGTTGGTGAAATTTGTGCAGGCAC
>JBDLQR010000113.1:0-9402 GCA_039800485.1 Pseudomonadota bacterium | reverse complement strand
TGTACTACATGACCGGCGTCTACGACTTTGCGTGCACCCCGGAAATGACCGAGGAAACCGCCAAGAAGCACAAGAACTCCGAGTGCATCATCATGGAAGAAATCGGCCACTTCCCGATGAGCGAAAACCCGGAAGTGTTCAACCGCTATCTCTACCCTGTGCTCGACAAAATCGTCGCGCTCAAGTAGCTGACAGTGACCTCATTCGCCCTGCCCTTGCGGCAGGGCGGATTTCCCGCCAAGTCCCCGCTTGATGCAAGCCGCTGCTCACCGATAAAGCGTTGCCGCCGCGATGCGGGCCTCTATGTCGTCCAGCACCTTCGCATAACCCTCTCCGCCCACGCCGCCATACCGCTGGGTGAATTCGGCTTCGGTCATCGCCTCCTGCAGGCCGTCGGGAGCCGGCATCCAGTCCGCCTCGCGGGTGGTGCCTGCCGCGCGCTGCTGCAGTTCACGCGCCATCACGCGGGATTCCGTGAGGCGTTTGCCGAGATGGGTACCGGCCTCGTCTGCCAGCAGGTCGACAAAGCTGAAGCCACTGCCGCCACGCGAGTCATCGAGTTCCTTGGACAGGCCTATGGCCTGGGAAATGAATTCACCTCCGGTGGCAGCGAGCACGGCTGAATTGATGAAATGCTTGGCGAGATCGACCCTGCCGTGCAGGCGCACGGAGACGCGGCGTGCAGCCGGCCAATCCGCTGCCTCCGGGGCCAGAGTCTTCAAGGAGCGCCCCCCCACATACGCGGACAGCACCATGAGCGCCGCGCGGTTGTCGGCCACAGGATCGCCGGCTGCCGCACGCGTGGTGGCCAGTTCGAACAGGGGAGCAGCCACTTCCGGCAGACTCACCGCGCCTTGGCGTCCCACCAGTGACGCGACCAGATGCAGGTGAAAGTCACGCAGGCGTGCCACGTCATCCGCCGGCACCAGTTGCTCGCGCACGGCCTCCACCAGGCGTGTATCCCACTGGTAGGTGAGGTTGAGTCCGGCGGGCGAGAAGCTGACCTGCTTCAGCACGGCATCTGCGCCCGGCAGGCCCAGCGCGCGGCTGCCAGCCCCCACCAATGCAGAGAAGACGGATCTCGCCATCACCTTGGGCACGACGAGCGGGCCGATGTGCAAGGCATCGATGAGTGGGCGATCTTCGGTCTCGAACAAGGAGAGCTGCAGATTGAGGTAGCGCGGCACGGGCAGCAGCGGCATGCGCACGGACACCTCAGCCTGGAAATAACGATCATCCATGGCCGCACGCGCCCCCCCGCCGCCCAGCTGTTGCAGGGCGTAGTTGAGGGCGAGTTCGATCTCTTCGGGCCGGAAATCAATCTGCCTGATTTCCCCCTCGGCCAGATCCCGCGGCAGGGACTGCAGCAGGGCGCGCGCACGCTTGGCTTCCACCTGATCGAAGGCCAGTGAGGGTTCAACCAGAGGCGCGGGCTGCAACAGGATGAAGGGTGCGGCCAGCACGGCCAGCACCCCCGTCAGCAGGGTGAGTTTCACGATCCAGCCGATAAGGCGCATGCCGTTGACCTCCGGATTGATCTCTCCCGCGGTCGCTCGCTCAGCAGGCTTCGAAGAGCCCGGCTGCCCCCATGCCCTTGCCGACGCACATGGACACAAGGCCGAGCTTCTTGCCGCGGCGCTTGAGCTCCCGCAAGAGTACGCCCGTCAGCCGCGCACCCGTCATGCCGAAGGGATGGCCGATGGCGATGGAACCGCCGTTCACGTTGTAGATCTCGTTGTCGATATCCAGGGCGTCCCGGCAATACAGGCACTGCGAGGCAAAGGCCTCGTTCAGTTCCACCAGGTCGATGTCCGACAAGGACAGGCCCTTGTACTTGAGGAGCTTGGGGATGGCGAACACCGGGCCGATGCCCATTTCGTCCGGCTCGCAGCCGGCTACCGCAAAACCGCGGAAGTAACCCAGCGGCTGCAGGCCCAACTGGGCGGCGCGACGCTCTGACATCAGCAGCGTCATGGACGCCCCATCGGACAACTGCGACGCATTGCCTGCCGTCACGCTACCCCCTTCCTCGAACGCGGGTGACAGGGAGGACAGCCCGGCGAGCGTGGTGTCGGTACGGTTGCACTCATCACGGTCCACCACCCCCTCGACGATGGCCGTTTCCTTGCTCTCCTTGTTCACCACCTTGCGCCATTTCACCTGCATGGGCGCGATTTCTTCCGCGACCCAACCGGCGGCTGCGGCGGCGGCATAGCGCCGCTGGCTCTGCAACGCATAGACGTCCTGCGCTTCGCGGGACACCTTGTAGCGCCGGGCCACCACCTCGGCCGTGTTACCCATGGCCATGTAGATGTCCGGCTTGTCGGCCAGCAGGCGGGGATTCTCGTCAAACTTGGCCGGGGTGCCGCGATCAAGCCCGGTGATGGACTCCACGCCCCCGGCCATCGCCACTTCAGCGCAGCCCGTCATGATCTGGTTGGCGGCCACCGCGATGGCATTGAGCCCGGAGGAGCAGGCGCGGCTGAGCGTAGTGCCGGACACCGAGACCGGCAGCTTCGACAGCACGACCGCGTGCCGGGCAAGGTTGCCGGACTGCTCGCCGATCTGCCGGCCCACGCCCACGACCACATCGTCCACCTCTGCGGGGTCGAGGCCCGGATAACGGGCAAGCAAGGCATTGATGCAGTGCGCCACGAGATCATCCGAGCGCGTGAGGTTGAAGGTTCCGCGATGGGCCTTGGCGAGGCCGGTGCGGAGGCTGTCGACGATGACGACCTGGTTCATGCAAATGCCTTGGTTCTGGTGACTGTAGGTGGCGGCATTCTGACATGAATGCCAGTGGCGCAGGCAGTGCTCCATGGGGTTTCACAGGAGGCGGGCCGGAGTGCTGAAAGGCTGCGCACGGGCGACTCTATTGCAGGCTTGCAGCGTGCGCCTTTGGTAGGCGTGCCCCGGGGGGTTTGCTAGGATTGCCGCGGATTTGATGATGTTTTGACTGCCGCGCCCACCGGGCACAGGCCCTCTCACAACCCGCTGCGCCCCAGTGTGCGGCGCTCCCATCGAGATGAGAAAAAACAAGATGACCGACCACGCCGAGACCATTGTTCAGTTGCGCGATACCGTTCAGCGCGTGTGTGAAGACTATCCGGGCGAATACTGGCGCGAGAAAGATCGTGAGCGCGCCTACCCCACCGAGTTCGTGCGTGCGCTCACCGAGCTTGGTCTGCTGTCTGCACTCATTCCGGAGGAATACGGTGGCAGTGGGCTGCCGCTGTCGGTCGGCGCAGAAATCCTGAAGGCCATCCATGAATTCGGTGGCAACGCAGGCGCCTGCCATGCGCAGATGTACACCATGGGCACGGTGCTGCGTCATGGCAGCGAGGCACAGAAGAAGCAATATCTGCCCGGCATTGCGCGCGGCGATCTGCGCCTGCAGGCGTTCGGCGTCACCGAACCGACGGCCGGCACGGACACCACCAGCATCTCCACTGTCGCCGTGCGCAAGGGTGATACCTATGTGGTGAACGGACAGAAGGTGTGGACTTCACGCGCCGAACATTCTGATCTGATGGTGCTGCTTGCACGCACCACACCGAAGGAGCAGGTGAAGAAGCGCTCAGAGGGTTTGTCGGTGTTTCTGGTGGACATGCGGGAGACCGTCGGTCGCGGCATGACCATCAAGCCCATCCGCACGATGATCAATCACTCCACCACGGAAGTCTTCTTCGACAACATGGAGATCCCGGCCAGCAGCCTCATCGGTGAAGAGGGCCAGGGCATGAAGTACATCCTGTCCGGCATGAACGCCGAGCGCATCCTCATTGCCAGCGAGTGCATCGGGGATGGGCGCTGGTTCATCAAGAAGGCGCGCGACTACGCCTGCGAACGCAAGGTGTTCGGCCGGCCCATCGGCCAGAACCAGGGCATCCAGTTCCCCATCGCACGCGCCTATGCCGAGGTGGAAGCCGCCAACCTGATGGTGGACAAGGCGGCGGAGCTGTACGAGGCAGGCAAGCCCTGTGGCACGGAGGCGAACATCTCCAAGCTGCTGGCCTCGGAGTCCGCCTGGCATGCGGCAGAAGCCTGCATGCAGACCTTCGGCGGCTTTGCGGTGGCCGAGGAATACGATATCGAGCGCAAGTTCCGTGAGTGCCGTCTATACCAGATAGCGCCCATCTCGACGAACCTCATTCTCTCCTATGTGGGAGAGCACCAGCTCGGCATGCCGCGCTCCTACTGAGGCATTGCCCATGAGCGCCCTGCCCCGCTTCAAGGCCCATATCGCCGGTGAGTGGGTGGAACCCGCCTCTGGCCAGTATTTCGAGACCGTCAACCCTTGGACTTCCCAGGTGTGGGCGGAGGTCGCGCGGTGCGGGGCGCTGGAAGTCGACCAGGCGGTCAAGGCCGCCTGGCAGGCTTTCACCACCGGCCCGTGGCCTGCGCTCAATGCCACGCAGCGGGGTGCACTGCTGCACAAGCTGGGCGACCTGCTGCGCGACCATGCGCGCGAACTCGCGGAATACGAGGTGCGCGACAATGGCAAGCTCATCAACGAGATGCTCGCGCAGTGCAATTACCTACCCAACTGGTTCTGGTACTACGGCGGACTGGCGGACAAGATCGAAGGCGCGGTCATCCCCATCGACAAGCCGGACATGATGAACTACACCCGGCACGAACCACTGGGTGTAATCGCCTGCATCACGCCGTGGAATTCCCCGCTGCTGCTGCTGACTTTCAAGATCGCGCCCGCGCTGGCCGCCGGCAATACCGTGGTGGTGAAGCCGTCCGAATTTACCTCCACCTCCACGCTCAAGTTCATGGAGCTGGTCGCGGAGGCGGGCATTCCCCCGGGCGTGATCAACGTGGTGACGGGCTTCGGTAACGAGGTGGGCTCGGCGCTGGTCGAGCATCCACGGGTGGCCAAGGTGTGCTTCACAGGCGGCACCGAGAGCGGCACCCGCGTGTATCAGGCCGCGGCGGCAGGTCTCAAAGGCTGCACGCTCGAACTCGGCGGCAAGTCGCCCAACATCATCTTTGATGACGCGGATCTCGACGATGCAGTGAAGGGCGCCATCTCCGGCATCTTCGCCGCCACCGGGCAGACCTGCATTGCGGGCTCGCGCCTGCTGGTACAGGACAGCATCTACGACACCTTCGTGGACAAACTGGTGGCCTTTGCGCGCACTGCGCGGATGGGGGATCCCATGGATCCGGCCACCCAGGTGGGTCCGGTCACCACCCCCGCGCAGTACGCCAAAATCCTCGACTACATCGCCATCGCCAAGGCCGAGGGCGCGCGCTGCCTGTTGGGTGGAAGCCCGGCGCAAGGCGCGGCGTGCGGGGCTTCAGAGCTCTTCATCGAGCCCACCATCTTTGGCGATGTGACCAACGACATGCGCATCGCACAGGAAGAAGTCTTCGGGCCGGTGCTGTCCATCCTGCGCTTCAAGACAGAGGAAGAAGCCATCGCGATTGCCAACGACATCGCCTTCGGCCTGGCCGCGGGGGTATGGACGCAATCCATCAAGCGCGCGATCAAGGTTTCGAATGCCATTCGGGCCGGCACGATCTGGGTCAACACCTATCGCGCAGTGAGCTATCTGTCGCCTTTCGGCGGCTACAAGAAATCCGGCCTGGGTCGTGAAAACGGCCTCGAAGGGATGCGGGAATTCCTGCAGACCAAGAGCGTGTGGATTTCCACCGCCGCCGATGTCCCCAACCCTTTTGTGATGCGGTGATCCATGGCAGCCCTGACTGACGTACTGGTCGTTTCCCTCGAACAGGCGGTCGCCGCCCCCTATGCCGCCCGCCTGCTGGCCGAGGCCGGTGCGCGGGTCATCAAGATAGAGCGCGAGGAAGGCGACTTTGCGCGCGCTTACGACACCGTGGTGAACGGAGAGTCCACCTTCTTTGTCTGGCTCAATGCGGGCAAGGAATCGCTGGTGCTGGATGTGAAGTCACCGGACGATCTCGCGCTGCTGCGCAAGATGCTGGCGAAGGCAGATGTCTTCATCCAGAACATCCGCCCGGGTGCGGTCGTTCGGCTCGGCCTCGGTTATGAGGATCTCGCGCGCGAGAATCCGGGACTCATCATGTGCAGCATCTCGGGCTACGGCAATGAAGGTCCGCTGGCCGAGATGAAGGCCTACGACTTTCTGGTGCAGGCAGAAGCCGGCCTCTGCTCGGTGACCGGCACGGACGGCGTGCCCACCCGCTGCGGCATTTCCATCTGCGACATCTCTACGGGGCTTACCGCCTACAGCGAGATCCTGCGTGCGCTGCTGGAACGCGGACGCACGGGGCACGGCCAGTTCCTCGATATCTCGTTGTTCGATGTACTGAGCGAATGGATGAGCGTGCCCATGGCGCTCTTCAAGTACGGCGGAAAACTCGTCAAGGGCACGGGCCTCGATCATCCCCAGATTGCGCCCTACGGCGCCTACGCGACGTCCGACGGCCAGATCATCATCGCCGTGCAGAATCACCGTGAATGGCTGGATCTGTGCAGGATCCTGAAGGCCCCGGAGCTGGCGAGCGACCCGCGTTTCAGCACGATTCCCGATCGCGTCACCCACCGTGCCGCACTCAAGGTGGAACTGGAAAAACACTTCGCGGCCCACACGCGCGAATCGCTTGCCAAACTGCTGGATGAGGGCAACATTGCCTGGGGCCGGCTCAACACGGTGGAAGACGTGTGGTCGCATCCGGCCCTGAAGACCAAGGACGTACTGAGCGGGGATCGCCGTGCGACCTTTGTACGGCGGGTCTGTGATACCGCGGAAGACCCGCGTCTGGTGCCTGCCATCGGCGAGCACAGCGCGGCCATCCGCAACGAGTTCTCATGACAACAACGGGAGGGGAGCAAGCATGACACTGAAGACACTCTGCGCCGTGGCGCTGGCTGCGTGCGTGACCCAGGCCATGGCCGATGAGCATCACTGGCACCCCTCCAAATGGGGCAAGGATGACACCCTCGGCGCCGCCAACCTGAACAACCCGGCACTCGCGCTGGAAGCCGCCAAGCTGGTCAAGACCGGCAAGACCTATCGGCTCGGGATTGAATCCAACCCCCAGACCCCAGCCTATCCGCCGCGCAATCTGCATGTGATCGTGCTCGCCACGGGACAGCTCTCGGGCAAGTCACTCGGCACCAACAAGATGACCTACGCCGATGACATCATCAACGGCTGGGTGGGCGTGGGCTCGCAGCTCGATGGTCTGGGCCATGCCGGCATCGATCAGCTCTATTACAACGGCGTGCATGGCAATGACTTCATGAAGCCGGACGGCCTCACACGCTATGGCACGCATGCCCTGCCGCCCTTCGTGACGCGAGGCGTGATGCTCGACATGGCCAAGTGTGCCGGCAAGGCGCGCCTGGACGTGGGTGAGGTGTTCAACAAAGCTGAGATCGAGGCCTGCGCGAGCAAGCAGAACACGCCGCTCAAGCGGGGTGACGTGGTGTTGTTCAACACCGGCTGGATGGATCTGATGACCACCGACCTGCCGCTCTACAACAAGGGCGAGCCGGGCCTCGGCAAGGGGGGTGCGGAATACCTCGCGAGCAAGGAAGTGATGGCGGTGGGCGGGGATACCTGGGCGCTGGAAGTACTGCCCTCCGAGGACACCAAGGAAGCGTTCCCCATCCACCAGATTCTGCTGACCCGGAACGGCATCTACATTCTGGAGAACATGGACACTCGCGAGCTCGCCAAGGACAGTGCTTACGAGTTCATGTTCGTTCTCGGTGCCGCGCGCATGACCGGTGCGGTGCAGATGATCATCAACCCCGTGGCGATCCGCTGATCGCCACCCACCTTGAGAGTTCGAGTCCCGTGGCAACCCACCTGATAGATGGCCCCTACTTCGAGGAATTCTTCCTCGGCCAGACTTTTGTCGCCCCCTCCATCACCGTCACTGATGGCCATGCCGCCATGTACGGTGCGCTGTTTGGCGATCGCATGCGCCTGCCGCTCGACCGTCACCTGGCACAGAAAGTCACGGGCGATACCCGGGGCGTATGTCATCCCTACCTCGCCATGCATCTTGCGGCGGGCCAGACGACCTACGCCTCACAGCATGTGAAGGGCAATCTGTTCTATCGGGGGGTGTTGCTGCGTCGGCCGGTGTTCATCGGCGATTCGCTCTATACCACCACGCGCGTGGTGGGCTTGAAGCAGAACGCGATCAAGCCCGGCAGGGCCGCGACCGGCATGGTGGTGCTGGAGATGACCACCGTGAACCAGCACGACGAGGTGGTACTGCATTTCTGGCGTTGCCCGATGATCGCCTGCAAGGATCCGGATGCGAACACCGGCCACAACGACAGCTTCGACGCCATTCCCAACAGCTTCGCGCTGGAGGAACTGCTGGGTGCGTTGCCGAGCGGCTGGAATCTGGCACCGCTTGCGTGCGATATCACCGGGCTCAAGTCACCCGCCGTGGCCAAGGGGGATGTATTCGAGATAGGCCCCAAGGACACGGTCACCTGCGCGCCTGAACTGGTGCGCATGTCGCTCAACATCGCCTATACCCATACGGATGCGACGCGGAGCTATCTCGGGCAGCGGCTCGTGTACGGCGGCCACACCATCTCCTTCGCACTGGCCCAGGTGCAGCGGGCACTGCCCAATGTGCTGCACATGGTGGCGTGGCGGCATTGCGACCACGTGGGACCGGTGCTGGAAGGCGACATCATCAGCACGCGCTTCACGGTGGTGGACATCCACACAGTGCCGCAGGGTGGCGTGCTGTACGATCTGGCGGTGGAAGCCTTCGCGCACCGCGCGGACAAGTCCGGCGAGATGAAGGCAGAGAAAGTCCTCGACTGGGGGCTGGTGGTGTGGAGCGCCTGAGGGCGCTCTCTTTCGTTACTGTGTCGGCGGGTCACAGACTCGCCGTGTGCCCACCATCCACGGTCATCAGATTCCCGTTCATGTAGCGGGAGGCATCCGAGGCGAGATAGATCAGCGCGCCGTCGAGTTCTGCAGGGTCGCCAAAGCGCTTGGCGGGGATGCGGTTCCGCAGGCGATCGCCCGCCGGCGTCTGCAACCATTCGTCGTTCATCTCCGTGGTGAAATAGCCCGGCGCCAGCGCATTCACGCGGATCCCGGTCGTGGCCAGATCCACGCACAAATCCCGCCCCAGATTGATGAGCCCGGCTTTGGCGGCAGAGTACGGCGCAAGGTGCCCGATGGCACGGATACCGAGCACCGAGGCGATATTGATGATGCTGGCGCCGCGGCCATCTTCAAGCCGGCGCTTGATCACTTCCTGAGCCAGCACCCATGGGCCGCGCAGATTGGTTTCGTAGACCGTGTCCCACTGTTCGTCTGTGAGCTTCTGCGGGGCCTTGGGGATCGCGATACCGGCGTTGTTCACCAGCACATCGATGGGCGCCACAGCCTCGGCTGCCGCCACGCAGGCGCGGATGTCATC
>JBDLQR010000112.1:0-14975 GCA_039800485.1 Pseudomonadota bacterium | reverse complement strand
GAAGCCGCCACGGTCGCCCGACTGGAGCCCGCAGTGCATGCCACGGGCTCATCCACACTGCAGTATGTATTTCCGGAGGCTGGCCGATTCATCGGCCTGGTGCGGGCACAACCCGCAGTAGGCGGTGAAGTGGTGGCGGTATTTCCATTCGCAGTAGGTGGAGGCAGCAGTCAATGGTGGATTTATGGCGTGGTCGTACTGCTCGCCTTGCTCGCGGCAACGGCACTCTTCGCATGGGCCAACCGCGGCCGCGAGTCTGCCGCATGAGCGTGCGATTTCGTGCCGGTGTGGCAGTGCTCGGACTGCTGCTGTCCTGCCTGATGCTGAGTCCTGATGTTGCCGCGCATGCGCGACTCGTCAAATCTGTGCCGGCCGATGATGCTGAGCTCAGCATGGCGCCCGAGGCGGTCGTACTCACCTTCAACGAATCCCCCGAACACAGCTTCTCGACGGTGGAACTCAGGGATGCCACGGGCAAGATCTTCGCGACTCCCGCCATGCGCAAAGGCGAGACGCCGGACAGTCTCGTGCTGCCGCTGCCCGAAGATCTTCCTGCGGGAGCCTACGCGGTGCAGTACCGGGTGCTTTCCGTCGATGGACACGTGGTGGAAGGACGGTTCGGGTTCCGCATCGGCGCAAGCTCCGCGCCCTGAAGTCCGCCCGTGAGCCTCGCGCTGCTGTGCTGGCAGACTGCCGCGCTCATGCTCGTGGGCGGTGGTCTGTTCCTGCTGCGCGCGGGCCCGGAAGCTGGCGCGCTGGCTTTTCGTCGGCCCGTACTCCCCACTCTGTGGGCTGTGCTCGCTGCACTGGCCTGGCCGGCAGGCGTCCTCGTTTTCCTTGATGAGGCCGCCCGCATTTTCGGGCGCGCACCGGCGCTCTCCGATCCCCTGCTGCGCGTGCTGTTGCTGGACACACGCTTCGGCCAGGTCTGGGCCGCCAAGCAGCTTCTGCTGACCCTGCTGCTCATCGGTTTGCTCTGGTATCGGCGGCGACCGCATCCTCAAGCCTTGCGCGTGGGGGTGGTTCTGGCCGGGCTTTTTTTGCTGGTGGGCCTGTGGGCGGGGCATGGCGGGGCAACTCCGCCGGTGGCGCTCAGCATGCTCCTGCATGGCGCCCACGGGCTCGCCGCGGCTGCCTGGCTGGGGGGCTTGCCCTGCTGGATATTCCTGCTTCGCTGCGCGCCGCAGGATGTGCCCGGCAATGGAATGCTGACGTACGCGACCCGTCGTTTCTCCTCCTTTGCCGGTGGCATGATGCTGCTGCTGGTGGCGAGCGGGGTGCTGGTCGCAGCACGGCAATTCGAGAACTGGCCCGCGGTCTTCGGGACACCGGCAGGCGGACTGCTGCTCGCCAAGCTGACGATGCTGCTGATGGCCCTTGGATGCGCCTGGCACCTGCGGGAGCGCTATCTGCCCGCGCTGGACGGGCCGTCGGGCCCGGCCCTGCGTCGCGCGGCGTTGCGCGTCGTGAGTGTGGAGATCGTCGCGGCCATGGGCGTATTCGCGCTCGGACTTGCCCTGTCACGCACCACCCCCGGTGCGCACGCGGCGGTGGACTGGCCGCTGCCTTTCCGGATTGCGCCAGAAGCCGCCTGGACTGACGCGCCCAGTCATTGGCCAATCGTGGCGGGGGTGGGGGTTCTGCTGATGGCACTCCCCGCGCTGTGGGCAAGGCGACCCCGGATTGCGCTGTGCTGTCTGTTGCTTGGCGGTGGCGCGACTGCGCACCTCCTGTCCGTGCCAGCTTTCCCTGAGACCTACCGCCAGCCCGACGTCACTTACACCGCACGTTCGATCACACGCGGCAGGGCGCACTTCACTGCGCATTGCGCGGCTTGCCATGGCCCCGGTGCGCGCGGCCAGGAACCGCAGCAGGTCGGCGGGGCGCAGGCCGTGATCCTCGCGCCGGATCTCAGTGAGCACACGGCGCTGCACACTGCGGGTGACATGTTCTGGTGGCTGACCCATGGCATGCCGAGTGGCGCGATGCCGGGCTTTGCCGCGGTACTCGATGATTCCGCGCGCTGGGATCTGGTGAACTTCCTGCGCGCCTTTGCCGATGGTCATCGCGCGCGCGTGCTGTCTCCACGCATCGCTCCGGCACGCCCCTGGCTTGCTGCGCCCAACTTCCAGTACGAAACCTCGCGTGGCGAGGCTTCCGAGTTGCGCGAACACCGCGAACAGCGCGCCGTGTTGCTGGTGCTGGCTGATCTCGAAGACTCCATGCCAAGACTGAAGGACCTGCAAGGGCGCGCTGCCGGGAAGCCTCTGGCGGGACTGGAGATTCTTCTCGTACTGCGGACGGGGACGTGCGACGAGGCTGCTGCGGTGGATATCAGACTGCCCTGCGTGACCCTCGGCCGGGAGGCGATCGACGCAAGCTATGCGCTGATGGCGCGAACCCTGAGCGAGCCTGGTGAACGTTCCGTTCTCAACCCCGTGTTCACGCACGCCGAATTTCTCATCGACCGGTTCGGGTTTCTGCGCGCGCGCTGGATTGCTGACCGAGAGGAGGCTACGTGGAAGGGTGATCTGCTCGCGGAGCAAGTGGCCTTGCTGGCAGCGGAGCCGAAAATTCTTGAATCACCCGACGAGCACGTGCACTGATTCCCGGGCGCGTCGGGCTTGCTGATCAGCTCGGGTGATCAGTCTGGATCATCAGCCGAGCTCCGCACGCACCTGTCGCGCGGCCGCTGCCAGCGCGCAGAGTTTGCCGAACGCTGCCTCGCGGGTGAGGTACTTCAGTCCACAATCTGGCGCTGGCATGAGACGGTCTGCCGCCACATGAGGCAAGGCGCGCCGGATACGTGCCGCCAGCGTCTCCACGGATTCCACTTCATTGGTGGACAGGTCGACCACGCCCAGGATGATGGTCTTGGAAGACAGTTCGCGCAGCACGCCGAGGTCCAGATGCGGTTGCGCTGCTTCGATTGAAATCTGGTCGACCACGCAGTCGGCCAGCTGGGACAGAAAGGCATAGGCCTTGGGTTTCTGTGCGGACATCACGAAACCGTAGCCAAAGCAGAGATGGACTGCCGTGGTGGTCCCGACTCCCTCCAGCGCGCGATTGATGGCCTTGATCCCGTAGCGGTTGGCGGCATCCGGATCACTGCGCAGCCAAGGCTCATCGAGCTGGATCACATCAGCGCCTGCCGCCGCGAGATCCCGGGCTTCCTGATTCACAACCTCGGCATAAGCCATGGCAAGTGCTTCCTCATCCGGGTAGTACTCGTTGAAGGCCTGTTTGCTGAGCGTGAAGGGTCCGGGCAGGGTTATCTTGACGCGGCGATCGGTGTTCGCCCGCAGGAAGACGAGGTCTGCAACTTCCACGGGGCCCGGCCGCACGAGGGGGCCGATGACGCGCGGCACCGGGATCTCGAAGGACTCCACCCGGCGAATGTACGGCTGCGAGAGATCGATGCCCTGCAGTGAAGTGCCGAACCGGTTGGAGTAACTCTCTCGTCGAATCTCTCCATCGGTGATGATGTCGATACCGGCCCGTTCCTGATCTCGAATGGCAAGGCGCGTGGCGTCGTCCTGCGCCTCCTGCAGGTAGGCGGGCGCAACACGCCAGATCTCCGGCGCATGGATGCGCGGAACCAGTTTGGCCTTGAGCACATCCTGATCCACCAGCCAGGAAGGTTGGTGATAGCTTCCGACGACTGTAGTCATCAGCGGCTGACCAGTTGGGCTTGACGCGGTCATGATCTCAGCGCTCCATGGTTGCAGAGGTCGAGTGTAGGGTTGCGAGCCAGTCACGGAAAGCTGCGTGCATGCAGCCGTCTGCGGCGGCTCTGGCCCGTGGCCTCATTCGGACATCGCCCTTATACTTGCGCCGCTTCGCAGCCTCGGGGGGTGCCGGTTTGAGTTCGTCGCGACGTCTGTTGCTGTTCTTCGCAGCCGTCACCCTACTGCCTGTCGCGCAGGCCGCGCCTGTCGGCCTCCCGATGAATCCCTTGGTGCCTGGTCAGTCGACGCCGACGATCAGTTCACCGACCGCGCCCGCTGTAGCGGCGCCTGCGGCAATCCCCGCCTCGGACGAGGAGTCTGCGCCGGCGGCCGCTGCCGAGACGCCTGCGCGCGCCATGGCACCAACACCCGGGCCCGCACTGCGTCCGTCGCAGCCCGTGGTCACCCGTCCTGCCACGCCGCCCCGGCCGCTGCCTGTGGTGGCGCGACCGACCCCGCCGCCCCGGCCCCAGGCAGTCGCTGCCAAGCCACCCGCGCCCATGGTCGAGCCGCGTCTCTCGCAGGCTGCCGCAGTCAAGGCTGCAGCAGCAGAGGCCGCGCGTCTGAACCTCAAGTCTGCCTCCCTGCTGGTGCTTGAACAGCCGCGGTCCAAGGTGCTGGTGGCGCGGGAACCCGAGAAGGTGATGCCGATTGCCTCCATCACCAAGCTCATGACGGCCATGGTTGTGCTCGATGCAAAGCTCGACATGGGCGAGACGCTCACCATTGCCGACTCTGATGTCGACCGCGTGAAGATGTCGGGATCGCGCCTGCAGGTGGGTACACGGCTCTCACGCCGGGAAATGCTGCACCTGGCACTGATGTCCTCCGAAAACCGTGCTGCCTCCGCGCTCGCCCGACACTATCCAGGCGGCAAGCCCGCGTTCATTCGGGCGATGAATGCCAAGGCGCGTGCACTTGGAATGCGCAAGACCCATTTCGTGGATTCCACCGGGCTCAGCCAGAAGAACGTCTCCACGGCCATGGATTTGGCGAGAATGGTGAGCGCGGCCCACCAATATGCCTCCATCAGACAGTTCACCACGGCCGATCGGCATGTCGTGAGAGTCAATCGGGGCGGCAGTCTTACCTACCTCAACAGCAACCGCCTGCTGCAGACCCGCAGCCGTGACTGGAACATCGGGGTGTCCAAGACCGGCTACACCTCGGAGGCGGGCCGCTGTCTCGTGATGCACGCGAAGATCGGCGCCAAGCCTGTCATCGTGGTGCTCCTCAATTCCTGGGGCAAGCTCACACCAATCGGTGACGCCAATCGCATCAAGCGCTGGGTCGAAGTTCACGGGTGAAACCCGGCGCGCGGTGAAAGCCCGGGTGAGGCTCAGTCGAAGTAGAACTGATTGAGTCGCCAGCCGTCTGTCTTGCGACGATAGGTGAACATCAGCCGCAACTCTCCGTTGGCACAGCGCAGGAGATAGTTGTAGCGCCCGAACGAGGACATGAAGCGGTCGAGTCCTGTGAAATCCGCCTCGCCCGACGCACCAAGGGTTGCCATGTGTGCCGGGAACCGCGCTCTCATCTCGGTGAGGTTCTTTTGTACCCTCGGATCATCGCGATGTGATTCGCGCACTGCCAGGTCAAGCGCCGCCTCGGGCCCTGACTCACGCAGGGTCTGGATGATGAGATCCGCACCGCTTCGCGCATCCGCCAAGGTGCGATAGGGCGCCTCGGCATTGGCAAAGCCACTGAAGGCGCAGACGCACACCACCAGCAAAAGCTTCCAGCCCGGGACATATCGCCCGGTCGGGTCTGATGGACAACACGTTCCAGCGCCGGTGTGCATGGACGCATCATAACCTTCTCATGCCGGCTTGCACTGCCTGCGTCATGCACGGACACTGCCTCGGGGCCCCGGCTCGCGGAAGCCTCACAGGGAGGACGCATGCAGAAGAATCAGCAGATCAATCTCGGTTACACCCTTCTCGCCATCGTGCTGATCCTGCTCTTCCAGACCTGGCTGACCGAGCATGGCGGGACGGAACAGATTGCCTATGCCGAGTTCGAACGCCTGCTGGAGCAGGGAGAAATCAGCGAGGTCCGGGTCTCCGACCGCTTTCTGGAAGGCCGCTTGCGCACGCCCCGCCCGGGTGGTCAATCCCGCTTCGTCACCACGCGCGTGGAGCCCGGTTTTGCTGCGCATCTGAAGCAGTACAAGGTTGAATTCGCGGGTGTGATCGAGAGCACCTGGCTGCGGGATCTGCTGTCCTGGATCCTGCCGGTGGTGGTTTTCTTCGGGATCTGGATGTTCGCCATCCGGCGCATGGCTGAGCGACAGGGGCTGGGCGGGATGATGTCGATCGGAAAATCCCGGGCCAAGGTGTTTGTCGAGCGGTCGACCGGCGTCACTTTTGATGATGTGGCAGGCGTGGATGAAGCCAAGATGGAGCTGCAGGAGATCGTCAGCTTCCTGCGTGAACCCAAGCGTCATGGTCGCCTGGGTGCACGCATTCCCAAGGGGGTGCTGCTGGTCGGGCCGCCGGGGACGGGCAAGACGCTGTTGGCGCGCGCCGTGGCTGGTCAGGCAGGCGTCCCCTTCTTTTCCATTTCCGGCTCCGAATTCGTGGAACTTTTCGTGGGCGTAGGGGCTGCCCGCGTGCGCGATCTTTTCGAGCAGGCCAGGCTCGCGGCGCCCAGCATCATCTTCATCGATGAACTGGACGCGCTTGGCCGCGCGCGCGGATTCGGGCAGTTTGGCGGCGGGCACGACGAGAAGGAGCAGACCCTGAACCAGCTCCTGTCTGAACTCGATGGTTTCGACCCGAGCACCGGCATCGTGTTGCTGGCGGCGACCAATCGCCCGGAGGTGCTCGACCCCGCACTGACGCGTGCGGGACGCTTCGACAGGCAGGTACTGGTCGATCGGCCGGACCGCACGGGCCGGGTGCAGATCCTGAAAGTCCATGTACGCAAGATCACGCTTGACCCGGCTGTGGTGCTGGACGAAATCGCAGCCCTCACGCCCGGTTTCACAGGTGCTGATCTCGCCAATCTGGTCAACGAGGCGGCACTTGTCGCCACGCGCCGCGATGCGACGCAGGTCTCCATGTCCGATTTCACGTCTGCGGTGGAGCGGGTAGTCGCCGGCCTCGAGCGCCACTCCCGGGTGATGAATGCAGAGGAGCGGCAAGCGGTCGCGGTGCATGAAACCGGTCATGCACTCGTCGCCTGCTCCCTGCCGGACATGGATCCGGTGCACAAGGTTTCCATCATTCCACGCGGCATCGGTGCGCTCGGGTACACCATCCAGAGACCAACCGAAGATCGCTTTCTGATGTCCCGCCAGAACCTGAAGGACAAGATGGCCGTACTGATGGGCGGGCGCGCCGCCGAGGCCTTGGTGTTCGGTGAGATCTCCACCGGTGCTGCGGACGATCTGGACAAGATCACGGAAATCGCCCGCCATATGGTCATGCGCTACGGCATGGCCGACGAGGTGGGGCAGGTTGTCTATGACGAGGCGCAACCCCACTTCCTGGGCGAAGGCCTGGCGCAGGGCCCGGTGATGCGCGCGCACAGCGAGGCCACGGGACGCGAAATCGATCTCGCGGTGAAGGGACTGGTCGATGAGGCCTTCCACCGTGCCGGCGAAATCCTCGCGGCGCGCAGGCTGGAACTCGACGCCTGCGCAGCCCTGCTGCTGGCGAAGGAGACACTGAACGCCGACGAGCTTCCTTTCGCCCGTCAGCGCCCCTGAAGCCCTCAATCAGGGTACGGCGCCCTCGCGCAGGGGCACACCCAGCCGGGTCAGGTTTTCAACCATGTCCTTGCCTGCCGAGAGTGGACTGACGTCCTTGTCGACCGCGAGGATTTTGCCCTCGGGGCCGATGTAGAAAGTCTCGCGTCTCGCGAACATCCCCATCATCAATACGTCATATGCGTTGGCCGCCGTTTTGTCCGGATCTGCAAGGACAGGAAAGTTGGCCTGATTGGCCTCGGCAAAGCGCCGATTGGTTTCGGCATCGTCCGTGCTCGCCATGAACAACACGATGTCGAATCGACCGAGTGCCTGACCGCTCTCACGGAGCGATTTGCATTCGGCCGTTCAGCCACCGGTGAAGGCTTTGGGAAACCAGGCGAGGACTACATGCCGGCCGCGGTATGCAGACAGAGTGTGAGTTTTGCCATCGGAACCCATCAGCGTGAAATCGGGGGCGGGATCCCCCGTCACGAGCTCACGGGCCGCACTGTCTGGCGGCAAGGCACCGAGGAGTACGAGGAGCAAGCACAGACGCCACATGGAACCAACCTCAAGCTGAAGCAGGGGCTCAGTGTAACGCCTGGAGACCTGGCCGCCCCGTCGCGAACATTCATCCGCCGCGCTGACGGTGCTGGATCGCATGTCACTCTTCACGGATCATGCACGGGGTCCGGCGCGCCGGGCAGCGAAACCCACAAGGAGCACAAGGTATGAATGCCTGGGAAATCCAGAACGCCGGCGGAATCTCGAGCCTTGCCCCGGTGACCCGTCCTTCGCCCGCGCCGGGTCCCTGGGACATCGTGGTGAGAGTCAGGGCCGTGTCCCTGAACTACCGGGACCTTTTGCATGTGCAAGGTCTGGCAGACACCGACCGCTGGCCGCTGGTGCCTTGCTCCGATGGCGCCGGCGAGGTGCTCGCCGTGGGTGATCGCGTGACCCGCTTCAAGGTGGGAGACGCCGTCGCCGGCACCTTCTTCCAGCGATGGATTGCGGGCGAAATGAACGAGACGGTCATGGAGTCCGCGCTGGGTGGGCGAGAGCAGGGAATGCTGTGCCACGAAGTCTGTCTGCATGAGTCCGGTGCGGTCGCAATTCCGCCGGGCTGGACCTTTGCACAGGCCTCGACCCTGCCTTGCGCCGCATTGACCGCATGGCATGCGCTGGTGACGCGCGGGCATCTCGCCGCCGGAGAGACCGTGCTTGCCCTGGGCACAGGCGGCGTTGCCTTGTACGCGCTGCAGATAGCCAAAATGCACGGTGCACGCGTGATCATCACCTCCGGCAGTGACGAGAAGCTGGCGCGCGCCAAGGCGTTGGGCGCTGACCACACGATCAATTACCGCACGCATCCTGACTGGGATGAGAAGGTACTCGAGCTCACGGGCGGCCGCGGCGTGGACCATGTGGTGGAACTCGGTGGTGCCGGTACTCTGGAAAAGTCCTGCCTGGCGGCTCGCTATGGCGGCAAGATCTGGCTCATCGGCGTGCTCACGGGCTTCGCGGGCACTGCCAACCCGCTGCATGTGTTGCGCAAGAGCCTGACCATGCAAGGCATTTATGTGGGCAGTCGCGAGATGTTCGAAGCGATGAATGCGGCTTTCTCAAGCAATGGGCTGCAGCCTGTGATTGACCGGGTGTTTCCCTTTGCAGAGGCTCGCGCAGCCTTCCAGTGCATGCAGGACGCGGGACACTTCGGCAAGCTGGTCATCACGGTAGACTGAGTGCCGTATTCCGTTTGAGTCTGATATTTCCGAGATCACACTGAAGCCATCATGAGCCAGTCGCCTGAAAATCCCCTGCTGGAATCTCCCTTGCCGCTGCGGGTCGCAATCACGCGCCCCAATGGCCCGCTTATCGTGCCGCTCTGGTTCGAATACCGCGAGGGCGTGTTCTGGTGCGCCTCCCAGGCGGAGTCGTTCTGCGTGAAGGCCCTGCAGGCTGAACCCGGTTGCGCCTTCGATCTCTCCACCAACGACATGCCGTATCGCGGCCTGCGGGGGCGAGGTGTGGCCGTGTGCCATCCCGAGCAAGGTGCCCGACAGCTCGAACGTCTGTTGCTGCGCTACCTGGGAACACTGGACGCGCCGCTCGCACGGAGACTGCGGCGCAAGGATGCCACCGAGGTTGCCATCGCCATCACGCCACTCTGGACCAGGACCTGGGATTTCACTGAACGCATGCGCGACAGCCTGCCGCGCTGATCTGCAAGCGCTCGAGCACCGCACAGTTGCTGTCCTTCCTCGACGATTCCTCGGTCGCCGTGGTGATTGGCGCCAGCGGCGGCATCGGTGCGGCCCTCGTGTCTGCGCTGCGTCAGCACACCGCAGTCGGCACCCTCTTCGCCACCGGTCATGCCAATCAGCCGCCTTTGATGGCTGGCGTGGAGGCATGCACACTCGACATTCTGGATGAGGCCTCGCTCTGCGCATTGGCGACACGGGTGGGTGAGGCAGGATCCTTGAGGCTGGTACTCCTGGCGTCAGGCCTGCTGCACACGCCGTCAGGCCTCGCCCCGGAAAAATCCTGGCGCAGTCTGGAGCTTGCCTCCCTGCAGCAGATCTTTGCCATCAATACCTTTGGTCCCGCTTTGGTGGGCAAGCATTTCCTGCCCCTGTTGCCACGCCAGGGGACGGCAATCTTCGCGGCACTGTCCGCCCGAGTGGGCAGCATCGAAGATAACCGCCTCGGCGGCTGGCATGCCTATCGCGCCTCGAAAGCTGCCTTGAACATGTTGCTCAAAAACTTTTCCATCGAGCTCTCCCGGCGCGCGCCCGAAGCGCTCTGTGTAGGTCTGCATCCGGGCACCGTGGATACACCCCTGTCCCAGCCCTTCCAGCGCGCCGTGCGGCCGGAAAAAATGTTCAGCCCGGCGGAATCTGCGCTTCATCTGCTGGAAGTGCTCGATGATCTGAAGCCCGCGGACAGCGGGGGTGTGTTTGCCTGGGACGGCCAGCGGATTCCGGCCTGAATCGCATGGGCAGGAAAGCGTCCGCCACAGACACTCTGGTGCTCGTACTGGGGGATCAGCTGAGTCATTCGCTCGCTGCCCTCGCGGCCAGCGACCCCACCCGGACGCAGGTGCTGATGTGCGAGGTCATGGCGGAAGCGAGCTACGTGCCTCACCACCAGAAGAAGATCAGCTTTCTCTTTTCTGCCATGCGCCACTTCGCGGCGGAACTGACTCGCCGCGGCTGGCCTGTCACTTATGTCCGGCTGGATGATCCGGCCAACAGAGGAACACTGGAGGACGAGGTCGCGCGCTTTCTGGAGGCGACGCCCTGCAAGTCCGTGAGACTTGTCGAGCCCGGCGAATGGCGTTTGCGTCAGAACATCCAGGGCTGGGAAGCACGCTTCGGGATCCCCGTCGAGATGCTCGAAGACACCCGCTTCCTGTGCTCGCATGCAAGATTCGACACCTGGGCAGAGGGTCGGCGTCAGCTCCGCATGGAATACTTCTATCGCGAGATGCGTCGCCAAACCGGTCTGCTGATGGACGGAGACCAACCGGCAGGCGGGCGCTGGAATTTTGATGCCGAGAACCGCAAGCCGGCGAGCGCAGACACCGTCTTCGTGCAGCCGCCCCGTTTTGCGCCGGATTCAATCACCGAGGACGTGCTGACGCTGGTTGAAGCCCGCTTCTCTCATCACATGGGCACTACGCAATCGTTCTGGTATGCCGTCACTGCAGAGGACGCATGGCGTGCCTTCGAGTCCTTCCTGCAGCACGGCTTGCCCGGCTTTGGTGAGACCCAGGATGCGATGCTGCTGAATGCGCGGTTCCTGAATCACGCCGTCATCTCGCAATATCTCAATGCCGGCTTGCTCGATCCGCTGGAAGTCTGTCGTGCTGCAGAACAGGCTTGGCGCGAGGGTCATGCGCCGCTGAACGCCGTTGAGGGCTTCATCCGCCAGATCATCGGCTGGCGGGAGTATGTGCGGGGAATCTACTGGCGCGAGATGCCCGGTTATGCCGGGCAGAATTTCCTGTCGGCAAACCGGCCACTGCCAGCATTCTACTGGACTGCGGAAACGCCCATGGCGTGCCTGCGTGCCACCATCACGCAGACCATCGAGGAAGCCTACGCACACCATATCCAGCGCCTCATGGTCACCGGCACGTTCGCGCTGCTGGCGGGCATCAGCCCGCAAGCCGTGCACGAGTGGTATCTCGCGGTGTACGCCGATGCCTATGAATGGGTGGAGCTCCCCAACACGCTCGGCATGAGCCAGTTCGCAGACGGTGGTCTGCTCGCCTCCAAGCCTTATGCTGCGAGCGGCGCCTACATCAACCGCATGTCGGATTACTGCAAGGGCTGTCACTACAAGGTGGCCGAGAAGACTGGCCCCAAAGCGTGTCCCTTCAACGCCCTGTACTGGGATTTTCTGGCCCGTCATGCCGACAAGCTGCGAGGCAATCCGCGCATGGCGCAGATGTATCGGGTCTGGGAGCGCTTCTCGCCCGCAACGCAGGCTGCTTACCGGGCGAGTGCGCAGACTTTCCTGCAGCAGCTGATCTGAAAACCCCGCGGAAACGGGTACATATTCCGTGACTCGACGCGCTGTGCTAGCGTGCCGCCCTTTCCCGTTCCGACCCGCGCTCTTCAGCATGCTTGTTCACCCTCTCTTCCGTCTTCTGTTGCTTCTCCTTGCGTTGTCCTTCTCATGTCTGGCACCGGCAGCGGATCAGCCCTGGCGGCTGAAAGAGGCACTGGACCTGCCGAGCTGGGTGGCACTCGATGTCCAGCACCGAGTGCGCTACGAGGGGATCGACGAGCAGTATCTCGCGGGCGGGCAGGGCGGCGATCAACAGCTGGCCCTGCAGACACTTGCGCATCTGCAGCTTGGGGGACCACGCCTCAAGCTGGGCCTCGAGATGCTGGATGCTCGCGCGTTTCTCGATGACGCCGGGTCAACGCTCGATGTGGGGATGGTCAACAGTGCCGAGCTGCTGCAAGCCTATCTCGAGTGGAAATCTGCGCTGGCTGCGCTTGATGGCACCATGACCCTTAAGGCCGGCCGGCAAACGGTCGACTTTGGCACCCGCAGGCTGATTGCCCGTAACCGCTTTCGCAACACACTCAATGCCTTCACTGGCATCGATCTCCGGTTCGCGAGCGCCTCGGGCACGGAAACGGAAGCCTTCGTGCTGGTGCCGGTGATTCGCTTGCCCGGAGAGCGCACGCGCCTCACCCGGAACGAGGCGGCCTTCGATGAAGAAGACTTCGGCACGGTGCTGTGGCTCGCCGCCTGGCGCAGTGCGCCTGGACCCTGGAGGCTTGAGACCTATCTGATTGGCCTCAATGAAACCGATGGTGTGTTCGACACGCGGAATCGGCGGCTGCACACCCCCGGCCTTCGCCTGTATCGTGAACCCGCCTCAAGCCAGCTCGATTTCCAGCTGGAACTGGTGCAGCAGTTTGGTGAGGTGCGGGCCAGCACTGCGACCAGCGACCGCACGGATCTCGGCCACCATGCACATTACGAATCCCTGCATCTCGGCTACACGTTCAACGCGCGATGGTCACCGCGCGTGATCGCGATGTTCGATTACGCGAGTGGTGATGAAGATCCCGGTGACCGGGACAACCAACGTTTTGACACGCTGTATGGTGCCAGACGCTTCGAGTATGGCCCCTCGGGAATCTTCGGACCCTTCCTGCGCACCAACATGCTCACACCGGGATGGCGGGTGAATGTGAATCCCGATGAGTCCGTCCAGGCGTTTGTGGGCCATCGAGCCTATTGGCTCGCTTCTGATCGGGACAGCTGGCTGGCCGCGAATCTGCGGGACGCTTCCGGCCAGTCGGGCAGCTTCATCGGGCATCAGGTTGAAGCCTGTGTGACCTGGCAGATACTCCCCGGCAATCTGGTGCTGGAGGCAGGTGGCGCGTGGTTGAGCGAAGGAGAGTTCCGCGAAGCGGAGCAGGGCAGGGAAGATCCTGGCGCCTCCAGTTATCTCTACACACAGCTCAGTATCACCTACTGAGTGTTGCGCTTCACTGCGTGAAACAAGACACCCGCAAGATTCCAGCCTGGTCGCGTCTCGCGTGGATCACGGTGTCTGGTATTCGGGGGGATACTGGATGAACTCGAACAGGATGCCGAGGATGGAGCGCGGATGGGAGAAGGCAAAGCGCACTTCATCCGTGAACCGTCGGCCTGCGAAATCCACGAAGTCGAGCGTAAGCGAGCGTGGCTTGTCGTCCACGAACTGTACGGACTTGCTGCGCAGATGCGACATCGTCTCCTCGATGTCATCCACGGCGAAGGCGATGTGGTGCAAGCCCTCGCCGCGCTTCGCGAGGAAGTCCGCAATCACACCCGTTTCCCCGGTGGGCGCCATGACTTCGAAGTCCACCTTGCCGACGCGACACATGCGGTAGCGCATGCCGTAGTCGGGTACATCCAGCACCGGCCCCACGCTGGCCCCCAGGAGCTCCGCGAAGAGCGTAGTGGCCTGGTCGAGGTCGCGCACCGCGATGCCGACCTCGGTGATTCTTCTGATATCCATCAGTAACTCCTCTGCGTTGATTCAGCGGTTGTCGTCATGGGCCGCCAGCGCATTACTCCAGGACCCTGGAACCGTTGCGAAGACCGGTAAAATCCCTGCCGTTGTATGCGGCGACGAGTTCGTCGACGATGCGGATGAGACGGTCGCTGCCCGGATGGGTCATGCGTGATCTTCGCTGGCAAGGACTGGCAGCCAGTCTCCCCCAGAATGCCATGAGTTTGAATGCAGGAGGACGCTGTCATGCCCCATCACACCACACTCTGCGAGCTCGATGCCCGCGGGGTTGCCACCGTCACGCTCAACCGCCCGGACGTGAACAATGCCTATAACGGCGAGATGTTGCAGTCACTGCTCGATACTTTCGGCAGGCTGGAGCGTGAATCCGGTCTGCGCCTAGTGGTGCTGCGTGGTAACGGCCCTCATTTTCAGGCGGGCGCTGATCTCACCTGGTTGCTCGATGTATCGGGGCGTGATGCTGACGCCAACCTCGCGGCTTCGCGCATGACGGCCCAGGTGGTACGTGGCCTTAACGAGTTCCGCGTGCCGACGCTCGCACTCATTCACGGCTTCTGCATTGGCGGCGGCACGGGTGTGGCCGCGGCTTGTGATGTGGTGATTGCCGAGGAAAGCGCGAAATTCGCGATCAGCGAGGCGCGGTGGGGCTTGATGGCCAGCGTGATCTTTCCAGAGCTCAATGCAGCCATCGGCGAACGGCAGGCGCGTCGCTACGCCATTACCTGCGAACGTTTCAGCGCCGAGGAGGCGCGGCGGATCGGATTGGTCCACGAAGTCTGCACGCCCGGAGGGCTCGACGCAGCGGCGCTGCCCGTGATTGAAGGCATCCTCATGGCTGGCCCTGAGGCGGTGGCTGGGACCAAGCGCGGCCTCATGGCCTGCGCGGGCTCTCTGATGGAGGCAGCGCTGTTCGAAACGCTGGCAGCAAGCCACTCCGCCAAGAGACAGTCGGACGAGGCTGCAGAGGGATTGCGAAGTTTTGTAGAGAAACGGAAACCGGCGTGGT
>JBDLQR010000111.1:0-4863 GCA_039800485.1 Pseudomonadota bacterium | reverse complement strand
AGACACATGAAACCTGAGAAACCGTCTGCCGCTTCCGCGGCGTCTGCGCCCGACGCTCCAGTGGCCTATCTCGAGCGCATACGCGACTACTATGCGCGGCTTGGTTACGGGGCCCCGTATGCGTGGGCACATTTCCAGGAAGTCCCTTTCCAGCCCTTGCCGCGCCCGCTTGAACAGAGCACCGTTGCACTCATCACCACTGCGGCACCCTATCAGCCCGACAAGGGCGACCAGGGTCCAGGGGCACCTTACAACGCAAGTGCCAAGTTCTTCGCCGTCTACTCCGGGGATTCCGCTTCAGACCCCGCACTGTGTATTTCCCATATCGCTTACGACCGGGACCACACCTCGGCTGAGGATCACAACACCTGGTTTCCGCTGCGCGCTTTGCGTGAGGCCGCAGCACAGGGTCGCGTGGGGAGTGTGGCGCCGCGCTTCCATGGTGCACCCACCAATCGGTCCCACCGCGTCACGCAGGAGGTGGATTGCCCAGAGCTTCTGGCGCGCTGTCGGGCAGATGGTGTCGATGCCGCGCTGCTGATCGCGAACTGACCTGTCTGTCACCAGACCGTGAGTCTGGCGGCCAGGCATCTGGAAGCGAACGGCATCGCCACGGTAGTCCTGGGGTGCGCCCTGGACATCGTCGAATACGTGGGCGTGCCGCGCTACCTGTTCAGTGATTTCCCCCTCGGGAATGCCGCAGGTCGCCCGCACGATCCGGCTTCCCAAGGCCTGACTCTGGAATACGCGCTGCGCCTGCTGGCGGCAGCACGGCAGGCGCGCACCACCTGGCACTCCCCCTTGCGATGGTCCGACGACAGTGGGTGGAAACTGGATTACTCGAATGCCGCGCGCCTCAGTGAGGAAGAGATCGCACGTCGCAAGGCAGAGTTCGATGCACAGAAGAATATCGCGCGTCAGCAGCGCGATCAGCCCGCTCAATAATGCGGCGGAATCTCTTCTTCCGGCTTGCCGGGCCCGGTTTGCCCGTAGCCCTCGGCCTGGGCCTTGAGTGACATCACCTCACGGGTGAGAAGTTCGAGCAGATTCTGCTGGCGAACGACCACATCATTCAGCTGCTCGAGTGCGTCCGTGGCGTAAGCGAGCCTGATTTCGAGTTCGTCGAGTCGGGTAGTCACGTCCATGACTTGTCCTGTTCCGGGCCTTCGGTGTGTTCACGGAGGTCGGCGTCCACCATTTCACGCACCAGAGACGCGAAATCGACGGTTGGCTGCCAGCCAAGTTTGGCGCGGGCCTTGGCCGCGTTTCCAAGCAGGATATCGACCTCGGCCGGGCGATGGAACCGCGGATCAAGAACCACATGCTCGGCCGGATCAAGACCCGCGTGAGCGAAGGCCAGGTCGACGAATTCCTGCACTGAATGTGCTTTCCCGGTCGCAATGACGAGGTCCTCAGGGCTCTCCTGTTGCAGCATGGACCAGATGGCCTGCACATGATCCCTGGCATGCCCCCAGTCGCGGCGGGCTTCCAGATTGCCGAGGCGCAGTTCGCGGATCTTGCCGGCCTTGATCCGGGCCACGTGGCTACTGATTTTACGGGTCACGAATTCGAGGCCACGGCGGGGAGATTCATGGTTGTAGAGAATGCCGGACACTGCGTACATGTCGTAGGCTTCACGGTAGTTCCGGGTCAGGTCAAAGCCCGCGACCTTGGAGATGCCATAGGCGGAGCGCGGATGGAATGGTGTTGATTCAGTCTGCGGGGTTTCCCTGACCTTGCCGAACATCTCGCTCGATCCGGCGAAATAGAACCTGCATTCACGCGCTGCCAGCTTCAGGGCCGACAGCAGATAGTGTGTGCCGTTGATGTTGGTGTTCAGTGTCGAGAACTCGTCCTCGAAGGAGTAGCTCACGAAGCTCTGCGCAGCGAGGTGGTAGCACTCGTGCGGCTGAATCTCCGTGATGACCTGGAACAGGCTCGGATAGCTTTCCAGTGATGCGGCATGAAGATGCAACCGGGCCAGCAGGTGCCGGATACGCCACATGCGGTGCTCCGTATTTTCCAGGGCGACACGGCGCACCACACCATGCACCTCATAGCCTTTCGCGAGCAGCAATTCTGCAAGGTAAGAGCCATCCTGGCCCGTGATGCCGGTAATCAGAGCGCGTTTCATGGGGACTCAGTCATGGCTGTCGTGTGCCGGCTGGAGGGTAGGGCGAAATTTTCTGTGGCCTGCTTCTGCAGCGCGGTCATGATTTCGCCCGCGGTATCAAGCCAGGTCGTGGTTCTGAAGCTGCTGCGAATCCGCTCTTCGAGTGCTCCGCGCGATGCTTCATCCCGCCAGACCCTGCGGACCAGTTCGTAAAGTTCGTCGCGCGACCAGGGCGAAAAGAACAGAGGCAACTCGCTGATCTCGGGCATGCTGCTGGTGTTGGAAGAAAGGCAGATCTTGCCATGTGCCAGGCTTTCTGCCACCGGCAGCCCCCATCCTTCGTACTTCGAGGGGTAGATGGTTGCGAGGCAGTGACGGTAGTACCAACCGAGATCCGCATCGCTCACGTTTTTCAGCCAATGAATACGATGCTTCACCAGCGGGTCATGTTCGAGTTCGCGAATGAAGTCACTCATGAAGTAGTGCTCGGTTCCGATGAGGAGGAGATCCGGGCTGTCCTCAGGGTGATCGGTCAGCAACTTCGTCCAGGTATCGTAGAGCAGCCGGTGATTCTTGCGGATGTCGAGTGTGCAGACACAGAGGAAGAAAGGACGTGCGGGGACAAAGGCGGGTGGCTGGTGACTGTTTCCGGCGTGTGCCAACTCGAGCACATCCGCGAGCCTGACCGGTTCGATCCGGGGTGAGGAAAGGCCGCGTTCCTTGCAAAAGCGGATGGCTTCGCTGGCGGTGAACCTTGAGATCGCAAGCAGCAGATCCGAGTGACGCATCACATCGCGGGCCCATGCCGTGAAGATTTCCGTGTCGCGCGGCTTGACCCATTGTGGCTTCAGAGCCGGGATCATGTCGTAGATCAGGCGCACTATCCGGGCACCTCGCTGCTGCAAGGCTTCCACCACACTGGAGGGAAGTCCGGTCGAGACGATTGCGAACACGACATCACCTTCTCGCACTGGCAGGTCAGGGTGGTTGTCGGGGCGGGAAACTGTTGCGACGGTGTGGGCGATCGGACTTGACTGGTGCGCCTCGGGCGGCAGCACCCTGGTATACGACGGACTGACAACCGCGCGACAGAGTCTGGCGCCGGAGCGAGCGCATTCCGCCACTGAGGAAAGGAATTCACGGGATGCCGGATGTCTGCGGATGTAACCCGGGATCAGTCTGCCCGTAGTCTTGATGAGGCGCTTGAAGAGTCTTGCTGGTTCTGCCTTTGCAGGTGAAGCGGCCGCGGGCCTTGCCTGCGTACTGGAACCTTCCATGGACGTCGTTGTCGGCACTGGTTCCGCCGATACCGTTGCTCGGGGGATTCCGCCCAGGGCAACACAGACCGTCTCTGGCAGATCGTCCGCGGTCACGGTGACGACGCGCTGGTCGTCTTTTCGATAGCGAAAAAGGCGAACCTCGTGGCCCAAGGCAACCAAGCCGTTGTGGATCCCGACTCCCGTGCGCGGGATGCCGGTGAGATGACCTATGCGCCAGTGATGGAGATCCGTGACATCAAACCAGAGAGTCATGCCGGCAGGGTTCCATTGTCGCGGTAATGGTGGTGTGACTGGCCTCAGGCAGCATTCTTTTGCGCCCGATGCCCGGGTTCGTGATAATTGGCGCGCATGCATCTAGCGGCCTTGCTGGACAGTCCCTTGAGCCCCTTCGGTTTCAACATCATCGGTGCCGTGAGTGCCAACCTGGGGACGGGTGTCTCGCTGCGCCACCTGGTCCGTTTGCTGGTGGACTGCGGCTATCCGGTCGCGATTCTTGAGCGTCTGGCGGGTATGGCCCGGGATGGCCATGACGATACCTGGAGCCACCTCAGAGTGGACACTCCGGCAGCGCTGCCATACGCCATCACGCTCGTGGTCCAGGGCCTGCCCTGGGTGGGACCGGCGTTGCTCAAGCGGGACTCTGTTCTCCATGAGGTGATGCGTCCCGATCGCCTGAACGTTGGTCTCTTCTGGTGGGAATTGCCCACCGTACCCCGCCGATGGGTGGAGGCAGCGCAATGCTTCGATGTGCTGCTCTGTCCTTCAGACTTCATCCGGTACAACTACGCGGCGTGCATCAGTGGGCCAAAGCTCATCGGCTTGCGTCACCCACTCTATCTGCCGCCGCCAGCAGGGACCCTCTCGCGGACTTCGCTTGGCCTGCCTCCTGACGGCCTCATGTTCCTCGCCAGTCTGGAACCCAGCAGCGGGCGTGCGCGCAAGAACCCACTGGGCGCACTGAGAGCTTTCCGGGAGGCGTTTCCGGACACCTCGCGGCGTGATCTGCATCTGGTGTTCAAGCTCAACAACAGCGAGACGGGACGTGACCCGGGAGCCTTGGCGCTGCTGGCCGAGCTGCGCGAGGCACGCGCGCTCGATCCTCGCATTCATGTCATCACCCGGACGCTGTCCTATGCGGAGATCGCTGCGCTTCATGCGTGCGCGGATGTTTTCGTGTCACTGCACCGGGCAGAGGGCTTGGGGCTCGCGCCGCTGGAAGCGATGCAGTCCGGGCGTTGCGTGATTGCCACTGCCTGGTCCGGCAACATGGACTACATGGATCATGAGTCCGCCTGCCTTGTGGACTACAAACTGATTCCGACCGCAGACGATCCCTGGTACGTACCGGACTACCTGGGTGAGGCCGCTTGCTGGGCCGAGCCGGACATCAGTCATGCCGCGCACTGGATGCGACGGCTGGCGGACGAACCCGAACTGCGGGCCCGCAAGGCTGCGGCAGCCCGGGCGGCT
>JBDLQR010000110.1:0-12539 GCA_039800485.1 Pseudomonadota bacterium | reverse complement strand
GAGGGGCAGGAATCCGGATTCATTGACGGCATAGGCAGGCTTGCTGCCCGGAAAACTGAAACTGAGGCTGACGGAAGCCCCTATCCGGTTCAGGGCGTCTATTGATTGGCCAACTTCCTGCTGAAAATTCCACCGGAAAGCAAAGTAGGTGGGATCATTTCGGATGTATACCAGTGCATCCAGGGCATTGCTCGTGTAACTGGGCACAACGGACCTCCCTGCCTGAGCTCATCGGACCGGCGCGGTGCGCGCGCCATGCCTCCATCTCAGTGCAGTGTAAGCCCCGTGGGGGCGGCCCGCGCAAGTCCCCGGACAGTGCCCCTCAGGGATGCCGCAGGGCCTCTGGTGCCAGGGGCTGCCCTCAACGCACCCCGAACACCACGATGGTCTTGCCACTCACGCTGAGCAGATGCTGGTCCTCCAGGGTCTTCAGCACCCGCCCGACCATCTCCCGTGAACAGCCGACGATGCGGCCCAGCTCCTGGCGGGTGACGCGGATCTGCATGCCATCCGGGTGGGTCATGGCGTCCGGCTCCTTGCAGAGATCGAGCAAGGCTCGTGCGATACGCCCGGCAACATCCGTGAAGGCCAGGTCGCCCACCTTGCGATTCATGCGACGCAGCCGGCTCGCAAGCTGGCCAGCCACGGCAAGCGTGAGGTCCGGCATCAGCGACGGCAGCGATTTGAGGCGCTCATAGCTGATCTGGGCGATATCACATTGCGTGCGGGTGCGGACCTGCGCCGTACGGTAGGAATCTTCCTGAAAAAGACCGATCTCACCAAAGAAATCGCCCGCGTTCAGGTAGGCCAGAATCAGTTCGCGTCCCTGATCATCTTCCAGCAGTACGGTGACCGATCCTTTCACGATGTAGAAAAGGTCGTGTGAGGGATCGCCCTGCCGGACCAGTACGGACTTGGCTGGATAATGCTTGCGATGGCAGTGCTCCAGAAAGCGCTGCAGGGAAGTTTCGGCCTGGATGGTCCGCGCCGAGGTCAGCACCTTCGCAGCAGTGCTGATGGTCGGCTGGCTTGAAGGAGGCGCACTGCGCTCCCTGACTTCTGACTCAATACTGCTGTGCATGGTCGAGGACCTCTTCATTCAGTCGCATTACGGAGGGGGTGGTGCCCATGGCATGCCACGCTTTTCCGTCGGGCTTGGCGTAAAGTACCGGCCCTGTTGTTCTTGCGAAGCCAGGGCTCTTGGGATGAAAGCAACCATCAAGTGGATCGACGGTGTTTCTTTCGTTGGAGAAAGCGAATCCGGCCACGCCGTGGTGATGGATGGCCCACCCACGGCAGGTGGGCGCAACATCGGCATACGCCCCATGGAGCTCCTGCTCATCGGGATGGGCGGTTGCAGCGCTTTCGACGTGGTGACAATCCTCATGCGCGGCAGGCAGGATCTGGTCGACTGCCGCGTGGAGCTTGGAGCTGAGCGGGCAGATGAAGATCCCAAGGTTTTCACCCGCATCCACCTGCATTTCATCGTCACAGGCCGCAACCTGAAGCCTGCCGTGGTGGAACGGGCGATCCGTCTGTCCGCCGAGAAGTACTGCTCGGCTTCCATCATGCTCGGCAAAACCGCCGCAGTGACCCACGATTTCGAGATCGTCGATGCAGAAGTGCCCGCGAATGACTGACTCCGTCACTTCGCCCGGCAGGGCGTGTGGCGCGGTTCTCCCTATGGAGAATTTGCGGGGCAGGAATGTGATGCAGTTCCTCATGATGGGACTATCAGCGACCTGAAGTCCCCGGAACTTTAATTCTCCAGCAGAAGCAGCAGCCCCTCCTCGGGTTTGCCGCTGGGGTGAAGGCCGCACAAGGCTGACGGATTGTCATCGAAGACCAGTCTGCCGGCATGCAGGACCAGCACCCGATCGCACAGCAGCGCAAGATCCTCCAGCTCATGTGAACTCATGAAGAGCGTCCGGCCTTCCGCTTTGGCGGCAATCAGGCGATCGCGACACAGACGCCTGGCCCGTGGATCAAGGCCACTCATCGGTTCATCCAGCAGCAACAAGGCGCTCCCGGAAAGCAGGCACGCCACGAGGCCCAGTTTCTGCATCATGCCTTTGGAAGAATCCCGCGCTGGTGCATCCAGCACGCTGGATGGCAGTTCAAGGTGTGCACATTCAGCGAGGGCGCGTTCATGTGAGTAGGCCAGCCCGTGCTGGGCCAGCAGTAGCGCCAGCCATTCCCGACCACGCAGGTAATGCGGCGCCGTGACACGCTCCGGTAGCCAGGCCACCCCGGCCCGGGCCGAGGGGTGTCCAACCGGTATTCCACACATGCTGACCTGCCCGGCCTGTGGGCGGTGCAGGTCCACGGCAAGACGCAGCAAGGTGGATTTGCCCGCCCCATTCAAGCCGAGAAGGGCAGTCGACTGTCCGGACTCCAGTGAGAAGCTGAGGCCCGCGAACACCTCGCGCATACCAAAGCGGGCACTCACGCCCTCGAAGCACAGCAAGGGCGTGTTCATCCGCCTGGCCTCGGTCCGGTTGCGTGATGTCAGTAGAGATAGACCGCGTTGCACATCTCTTCGTTGCCGGCGATGTTCCAGATGGGTGGCGTTTCGCTGCTGTCCACGCAGCCTGCAACGGACTGACCGATTTCGCCAAAGGTTGCACTGCTGGTCAGTGCATGACGCATCACGCCTGACTGGGGCAATCCGTCATCGACCTTCAAGTCGAGTTCGCGCATCACATTCACCGGAATGCCGCGGCCGAGCGTGAGGTTGAGTCTGTCCGGCGGGGTGGTATCCGTATCGAGATAGTCGTTCGAGCGATACAGCACCATGAACCCATTGAAGGCATTGCGCGGCGCCACGTTGCTGTCCGCTGCAGTGGGTGCGCTCTCGCCTCCCACATACGGCCCCTGAATGAAGCCGGCCTTGGACAACTGTTCCCACAAGGCCAGCGCCTCGGTCCAGTCGGTGTTGGCACGATCGAGTCGGCCATTGCCATTGCCGCCGGTGGTGACCCCGGGGATGGCCTGGGCTGCGTTGGCCGCCGGCCAATCGCCGGGTACCTGACGGTAGCGGTCCACAAATCCGTAATACGCAGCCTGTATTCCGGAATTCTGATCCGCCAGGTTGCGCACGCGTGCGCTGGTGATGAGTTCCTGGCCCTTGAGGATGCCGCCGAGGAGCAGGCCGATGATGACCAGGACGATGGCGATCTCGACCAGGGTGAAGCCTTGTTGAAGACGCTTTTGCATGAGAGTCACTCGCTTCGATGATGGATGGGAGATCCGGCTTTGCATGAACCGGACCATGTCTCCACGCCTTGTTTCATGGGCAGATTCTATGTCAGCACGCCGGTTGGCTGTCCGGATTTCGTCAGGCATGTCTGATTCCCGACAGTCCGGACACAATTGATTTCAATCCCGACGAGGATGTCTCAGGGCGCATCCCGGGTTCGGACCCTCGCCTCCAGCGCAGCCAGTCGTTCGCGCAGGAAGCGACCCTCATGCGGGTCGGTGATCTGGCCACTGCCGAGCAGACTGCCGAGCAGGATTTTTGCGGCCTCTATCTCACCCATGTCTTCCAGCACGAAGATCTCCATCTGGCGGGCCCAGTTCGGGATGTGGGGCTTGTCTTCGCGGGCGAGCTGCCGGGCATAGGCCAGCGCCAGCGCTTGATCGTTCAGCCGATGGCGGGCCACGTAGACGGCATGGACGAGCCATGGCCAGCGCCGCGCCGGATCTTCACCAAAAGCCGAACTGACGAAGGCAAGCATCCTGCGCGCCCGCGCTGCATCGGGAACGTCCGCATAAAACCGGCTGGCGGCAAGCAGTGGGTATTGGGCTTTCGGCGCAAGGTAGAGGCACTGTCGCAACCATGCCTCGACCCGTGTGTAATCCAGATCCTTGAGGCTGATGCGGGTTCCAGCCTGGGTGTCGAAGGCTTGCAGCCACAGCATCAGGAGTCTTGAGAGCACCAGCTCGTCACCCAGTGCGGCCAGCGCAAGCAACGATGGTGGCGGCGGTGCCGGAAGCTCCCTGGCGCGTGCGGAGTCCATTTCCAGCGAGGCTCGCCAAGCGCCCTGCATGAGCAGCAGCAGACAAAGAACGAGAGTCGGCAGGCGTGCTTTCCCTCTCGTCGCCATGCTGTCCGGGAAGATTGCGTGCGGCATGACTCAGTCCTGCCTCGCGTTGAAGTCGATGATTCCGATGAGCGCGAAGATAGCCGTGCCCAGCGCAGTCTGCAGCAGGATGAATCCAAGCTCTTCTGCTCCAGGTGGCGTGCCGACCAGCCACTCGCTCTGCGTGTAACGACCCAGATCCGGCAACAACAGGGCGAGCCCGCGGAAGGTGGCCGCGAGGCTTGACTGCATCAGCGTGCCGGAATCCAGCAAGGTGTCCCGGCTCAGCAGCACCAGGCTCTGCAGCGCCCGGCAGAGGAGATAAAGCCCCATTGCGGCTGCAAAGGCACTCGTCACCTGACGCTGTCCGAGCGCCAAGGTCAGGGCCACCGCAGCCATCACCAGGAGCTCACAGGCGAGCGAGCAAGCCCAGCTGATCACGGCCAGAGGTACCGCGCCGGCCAGCAGAGGCAAAGCCGCGAACAGGGCGCTCAGTACCGCGACCCATGCGCACGCCAGGAATTTGCCCATCCACCAGTGCCAGCGTGCGATGGGCCGCGCGAGCATGAATTCGAGCAGACCATCATTGGCGTCACGGACGCTGTTGACGATGAGCAGCAGCGAGAACGCGGTGATCACCAGCAGGCGCGTCGAGGCAGCCTGCAGGGTCAGGCGTATCTCCACACTCTCGGTCACCGCAAGGCTTTCGGCGAACAGACCGAGCGCGACACCCGTTGCCACGCAGAGTGTCAGCAGCCATGGCCAGCGTGTACGCCACCACTCGATGAGACCGAGGCGCATGATGCCGATGAGAGGGGAAGCGATGGAGTTGGCCATGATTTCAGGGCAGTCGGCCGGCCTGCACCATCCGTGCGGCCAGCACGCTGGGCGAGACCCAGATCACCAGATCATCGAACTCACACAAAGGGCTTGATTCGTTGGCATCGTCCGCACAGTCGGCATCACCCCGTGAGTAGATCCGCTGCATGAATACGGTATCCCCGTCTGCATTCTCGGCCTCGTCGGCACCTGTGGGCGCGGCGCGTACCAGACCTTCTCCCGAGAGTGCACCACTGCCGTTGCGCCCATGGGAAATCACCACCGCGGGGATCGCGGTGGCGTAGGTCAGGAGCTCGGCCTTGCTCTCGAGGCCTGTGGTTGCGGGTGCATCACCCCGACTCCTGACGTTGAGTCTGCCCCGTGTGCAGAGATCGAAGTGCGCGCCATCCGCATCCCCACCGTTGCAGAGGGCATCGGTCTCCGGGCGCGTGAAGTCCGGCTGGCTGACGGCATACGTGTAGTGATTGCCCCAGGCGTCTGTGCCGGGCACGCCAAGCTCGCTCCAGGGCAGTACGCCCACGCCCTGAACACAATTCCCGCTGGCGACGGGATCACGCGGATCCCATGCCGGATTGGGCAGGCCGTCGCCGTCCGTATCCGGGCAAGGCAGGCGTCCGTGGGTGAGTGCATAGCCTTGGAGAGCCGTCTGGATGTCGTCGAGCAGCGCCTGGGTCTGTCGTCGGTCACGCGCCTCGAACTGCGTTTCCAAAGGCGCGAAAAGTCCCGCGAGCATCAAGCCGATGATGAGCAGCACCACCGTGATTTCGAGCAGCGTGAAGCCGCGTGACTGTTGCAGATTCATGTCACGGGGCCTCCGGTTCGAGAATCAGCAGACGATCGTTGAATGCCGCACTGTGCTCCTGCCGATCCACCAGCCGACCGGGCACCGCGTTGGGGCCCTCGAAGTAATCTGCAGCGACTGTGCCGGGGCGTTGCTGTGCAAGCGCGCCCTCGGGCAGCGCAGCGCCCCCGAGGATTATCACCCCTTCTGCACTGTGCAGTGTCGGACTGCCATCGATGCGGCGATGGATGATTTCAAGGCAGGGCAGTGATGATGTGATGCACGGCTGTGCGGCTGCACCGGGTGCCCACGAGGGGGCATAGGCAATCATCAACTGCTCATGCCAGCGGTTGGAGACGAGCCAGAAGGGCAGCTCACCGGGAGAGCGGCGGGTGGCGGGTACGGTGTCCGGTACAGGATCAAGCGCAGAATCATGCGAATCGATCATGTCGTCATCGTCCACTTCCAGATCAAGCGGAATGTCCTCCAGCAGGAACAGGTTGACCAACTCCCCGGGGCCAAGCACCAGCCGGCTCGAACCAAGCACGCGCGCCGGCTCGGCATCCTTCACCAGTTCATCACGCAGACGAATCTCGAGGCTTTCTTCGGCACCCAGTCTTTCGTTCGCACGCCGGAGATGCTGCATGCGCGGCGTACTGGCCGAGGGCGCTTCCAGCGCATGCGGCCACCGTGTGAGCACGACCGTCCAGGTGCGACGCAGGGCTTCGCCAGCCGCACCGGGGACGATGCGCGCGGCCTCACAGGCGAGGATGCCGGTGCGTTGGGCTTTGCATCGCCCCTGTTGCCAGTCACCGCCTGCAAGCCCGCGTACGGGTCCGGACAGATCGACGCTTGCGGACAGTGCCATGCCGCTGGTGCAGGCGGTGGATGCGCTGCTGCGCAGGCAGGCCTCCTGGGGTGGAAACTCGCCGTCCTGTGTCACGGCACCAGAGGCGGGCAGTGTCCAGTCGAGAGCAAAGTCCGCATCGAAGGCAAATGCCGAGCTGGCCACCCCATGGGGATCTGCGTTGCCAGCTTCGCGTAGTCGTAGTGGCAGCTGGCCGCGCAGCGTGCCCGGTGTGCCCGCCCATGACGGATTCTCCGCAGACCGCCAAGGACTCAGCCACGGCAGGACGCCGTGGGCCCGCACGTAACGCGAGAGCGCATTGCCCACCTCCCGCAACACTCTCTGCTCTACACCCTGCATCAGATCCGCACGGGTGATGGCGAGGATCTCATCGTTGTGTGCGGCATCCTTCAGTCTGCTGAAACAGCCATCACCGCGACTGGCGTTGTCGCCCTCGAGGTAGGCCGCGGCATCGAACACCGGACCGCGGCGCTGTTGTCCCTCCAGCGCCGTGCCCGGGGCGATGACCAGCGCGACGATGTCCTGTTCTCTCGTGCAGTCATCCAGCTTGAGGGTCCCGCGGGTTTCATTGTTGAGGGCGCCGGTGAGGTGGGCGCGGAAATTGTTGGATACGGCGTACCACAGGGGCGCCCCAGTGCCATCCCGCAACTCAGGCAAGCCCAGAGTGTGCCAAGGGAAACGGCCGGTCTCGGTACCGGTGGCCTGGGCGCAAGGGGAATCGGCGGCGCCCAGCGGATCACCCCGATCAAGCCGGGTATCAGGGCAGGGCAAACGTCCCGGGCCGGCCGTCAGTGCCACGCCCGGGGTATCGGGATAGCGCACGGCATAGCCCAGCAGCGCCTCTCTTGCGGTGGCAAGTGCCGTACGGCTTGAGGCTGCGGCCTGAGCGGCCGAGGCCGTCTTCTGGTTCAGGGCACGCAGCAGCAATGCGCTGCCCGCACTCAACAGCACGAGCAGCATCAGGAGACTGACAAAGCCCCGGGCACGTTGCATGGAGTCACGGTGCCGCGCCCGGTGCGGCGCCGGTTTCCGAAACCCCTCCGGTGGCGGGGTCAAAGGTTTGTCCGGGCTTCACCCGCACCGCAGGTCGACCCTCCCCCGGCATGATTTCGACAGCCCCGGGTGTCACCTGCAGCGGCATTCCAGGGCCCGCTGCGTTCGGCGCTTCCTGGGGCGTGCCGTCGAGCCAGAGCGTGGCCGGGCCGCGCTCACGCGTGATCATGCCGTCCAGGCTCACCGGGGGTTGCGCTGCGGCGGGTTCAGGCACGGAGGCCTTCTTGCCGGCCGCGCGATCAGTCAGATCAAAGGCTGGTGCGAGGGCGGCGTTGCGCGCGCCGTCCAGCGCTGCTCGTTCGGGTGCGCTGAAGAACAGCCGCCCCAGAGGCTCTGCGCAGGCCTTGCCCATGGTCAGCAGGCCCAAGGTCAGCAGGCCTATGGTCAGCGGCAGCACGCGGCTCATGGTGAGCTGCCCTCGTTGATGGGTTCGGCGAGGCTCGTCCAGCGCAGGCGGCAATGGGCGCGCAACTTTGCACCATCCGCGGCGGAGCTTGCGCTCACCGTTTCACTTTCGCGACGCAGCTCGCATTCCTCGACACTGGGCAGGCCGTGCCCTCGGGATACGATGAAATCGAGCAGGCGCGCGAGATCCTCCTCGTGCAGCAGTCCGAGTTCCAGCTCCATGTCGCTCGCGCGCAGTTCAAACCGGCCGGTGTCCAGCGGGAACTCGGGCTCCACGGCCTGTTGTGCCGCTATCCGGTATTCAAGACCGGGCAGACCCAGTGTGGCGTCGGCCTGGCGCAGCGTTTCCACCCAATCGAGGCGGCGTTCGACGCCGATGATGCCCTCAGCCATCAGTTCGCGAAAACGCGGGTACTGCTCGGTGATGATCCGTTCGTCCTCGTCGATGGCGAGATACCGCTCACTGGCCGCGCGGAAGCGTTGGAAGTGTTCGCGATAATCCCGGTCCGCCTCACGCCAGAACCAGTGGCTGGTGCCCACCAGCAGTGAGGACACGGCCAGACACAGTCCGAGCACCCCGGCTGCGCCGCGCAGGGTTCGCAGATCATCCCGCTGCACGGCCCACCCCTGTCACGATGCGCAGCGTGAAGCTCCCCTCGGCATGTTCTCCGTGCGGTGTGGTGGAACCGACGACATTCGCATCAGGGCGAAGATCGAGCGGATAGCGGCGGACTTCCACCCGACGCACCCGTGGCAGGCTCCGCAGCTGCGCACAGAGGGCGTCGACCGTCTCGATCGCCTGACGGTAGTCCTCCCCGAAGCCCGGCAGATGGGCCTCCATTTCAAGCACCGTGAAGTAGGCATCCTCCTCCGCGGCCACGACGGCGTCCTCCATCTCCAGCGTCTCAACCTTGAAATGCCGCTGCCAGCTGATCTTGTCCAGCATGATGGCCGGGTGCTCGGCGAGTGCATTCCCAAGCAGAGCCAGGCTCGGTACCGGACTCGCCTGCAATGCCCGCAACGTCCCCACCGCGGCTACCGCCGTGCGGATGGCTGTCGCATCCACCGGGGTTTCCGGCAAAGCCTGCCGCGCAAGAGCAGTGCGCTCGGTGTAGAAAGCCGTCTTCTGTGCAGCCTCTCGCGCTTCCTGGCGCAGGCTGACCGCCTCGAAGAACCTGAGCGCGCTCAAGCCCGCGGCACCCAGCACCATCAGCAGACTGGCGACCAGCGTGGCATTGCGCAGACGGAACAGCCGGTGAAAGCGGGTTTCCTCTTTTTGCGCATACTGCACCCGGGGCGGGGCCGTGAGCAGCAATTGGGCGAAGAGGGTGTCACTGGCGGCGCTGCCTGCACTGGCCGGTAATCCGAGCTGCGCGGCAAGACCTGCGGTATCCACAAGGTAATAGCGCTCATGCTCGGTGTTGCGGCATTGCTGTTCGAGTTCGTTGAGCAGCGGGCCGTGGCTGATCAGATAGATGGCCAGCGGGCCCTCGCGCGAAGCGAGAGCCAGGCTGTTGAGATAACGCTTGAGCTTGGCCAGTTCCGCCAGCACGAAGTCCGCATAAGGCAGGGCGCCCGCCCGCGGCACGGGCGCAAGCCGGCTGATGCGCAGGTGGCCGTCGCGGAAGAATGTCTGGCGCAAGCCACTGGCCTGCTGCACGCTGATGAGAAGGACATTGTGTGCGTTTGCCCCGAGGCGCGGAATGAGGGCTGCGCTCAGCAGGGGCAGGGAGTAGATTCCCGCCAGCGGCACCTGGCACTCGGTGATTCTTGCAATCCACCCCGCGAGGGCCTCCGGGCGGGTCAGGGCGGTAAGCAGCACCTGGTCATCGCGCCGACCCTCCTGCTCCCGTCCCAGATGGATGGCCTGACAGTAGGGCGTGCCGCGGAACAGGCGTGCAAAGCGGCGCGCGAGGATGGCACTGCGGTCTGTGCCGAACACATGCGGCACTGTGTCCTGGCGGTATTCCTCTTCGACCACATCAACCAGCACCTGCAGTGGATTGCCCGGCGCAAGGCGCAGGTAATTCCCGAAAGCCGCCAGGCCGGCTGCATCCATCGAAAACTCATAGGCATGTTGCAAGTTGCCCTGTTCGCTCACGAACAGCAGCACGCGCTCGGCGCCAATCAGCAGGACCCGCGGGTCGCCCTTCAGCCAGCGCATGGGTGAAGCCCTCTTTCCACGTGGCGCATGGCTTCAGATCTCGATACGCGTGAAAAGGTCATACACGGGGCCGAGCACTGCAGACATGATCCACAGCACGATGAGGCCCAGCACCACGGTCAACACCGGCATGATGAGTGTCTGCAGCCGCGTGACGGATTCGCGCACATCACGGGTAAAGAAGTAGGTCACGTTCTCAAGTGCCTCGTCGAGCGCGCCGGTGTTCTCGCCCACCCGCAGCATGCGGATCACCAGTGGTGGAAAAAGCCCGGTCGCTGCAAAGCTCGCGCTGATGCCGCCGCCATCGGCGATGCGCCGGCCGGCCTCCCGCAGCGCCCTGCGGATCGCGCGGTTTCCTGCCACCTCCTCACCGGTTCTCAGGCATTCGAGGACCGTGATTCCCGAGGTATACATGATGGCAAACACGCTGCAGATGCGCGTGATGATGATTTTGCGCAACACGGGACCCACCAGCGGCAGGCGGAGTTTCCACGCATCGAAGTGGCGGGCTGCCTCCGGGCGGAACTTCAACGTGAGCGGCACGACGGCCAGCAGGCCCAGCACCAACCCCAGCAGCGACAGCCAGTGCGCTGCCAGAAAACCGGAGGTTGCGATGAGTGCGCGTGTCTGCAGTGGCAGCGCCTCGCCCATGTTGCCGAGAAAGCTCACGAGCTGAGGCACGACCTGCAGCATGAGGAAGAGCAGGGCGCCGGTCACGACGCAGGTGACGATCGCCGGATAGAGCAGCAGCTTGCGCGTATAGGCAGCCTGCTCATCCTGCCATTTGAGATTCTCGATGATCTTGCGCATCACTTCCGGCAGCCGGCCACTCTGCTCACCTGCGCGCACCAGGCTCACGAAGACAGAATCGAACACACCCGGGAAATCGCTCATGGCCTGCGACAGGTTCTTGCCACCTTCGATGGATTCCACCATGGCCGCCGTCACCTGGCGCAGGCGTCGATGATCCACGGTGTCGCGCAGATCGGCCAGTGCCTCCACAATGGGCACGCCGGCCCGGATGAGCTGCTCCAGCTGGAAACAGAGCGTGATCAACTCGACCGTGCGAATTCCGCGATCCGCAAACAGCGGATGAGACACACGCACCTGACCATGACTGATGAGGTCGAGCCCCGCCCGTCCGAGTCGCACTTCGAGATCTGCCGGATTCAGCGCCTCGATGCGCCCGCGCACAGTGCGTCCGCGCTGGTCGACGGCCTTGTATCGCCAGCTCTCCATCAGACTGCTTCGGGATACGTCATCAGCTGAGGCGCTCGGTCAGGTCCACCACCCGGGACACTTCATCCAGCGAGGTAGTGCCATCGAGCACGCGGCGGATGGCCACTTCGGCCAGAGGGACGAAGCCCTTGGCGCAAGCTGCCTGCGTGAGCTCACGCACCGTCGCGCCCCGCACGATCATCTCGTCGAGCGTGTCGTCGAACTTGAGCAGCTCCATGACCGCGATGCGTCCGCCGTAGCCCTGGTGCTCGGCGTGACGGAATTCAGGGGCCACACGGTAGAGAGTCACCGGCGTGTCATCGTCCACGCCGAGGATTCGCCGTTCGAGTGGTGAGGGGCTGTAGGCTTCACGACATTCAGGCCGCAGGCGACGCACCAGGCGCTGCGCGAGGATGCCGATGACGTTGCCGGCCATGATTTCCGGGCGCACGCCCATGTCGATGAGTCGGGGGATTGCGCCCAAAGCCGAATTGGCATGCAGGGTGGAGAAGACCTGATGGCCGGTCATGGCCGCGCGGAAGGCCATGGCCGCCGTATCCTCGTCACGGATCTCGCCCACCAGGATGATGTCGGGATCCTGGCGCAGCATGGAGCGCACACCGCTGGCGAAGTCGAGTCTCACGGCTTCATTCAGCGAGGTCTGGCGAATCATGCCCATGGGGTATTCCACCGGATCCTCGAGGGTCATGATGTTGACCGTCTCATTGTTCAGGTGGTTGAGCAGGCTGTAGAGCGTGGTGGTCTTGCCGCTGCCGGTGGGGCCCGTGACCAGCAGCAAGCCCTCCGGTCGGGCGACCATGATTTTCAGCAGATGCAGCAGCTCTTCATCCAGTCCCAGACCCTCGATGGGCACGATTCCTTTCTGCCGGTCCAGTACGCGCAGCACGATATTCTCACCATGGACGGTGGGAATGGTGGAGGCGCGAAAGTCGATCTGGCGTCCGGAGAGCGAGAGCGTGATGCGTCCATCCTGTGGCGCGCGTGTTTCGGCGATGTCCATCCCGGACATGACCTTCAGGCGCACCGCGAGTGCGGACCAGTAGTTCTTGTGCAGGCTGCGGATTTGGCGCAGCACGCCGTCGATGCGGTAACGGAAGCGCAGGAAGC
>JBDLQR010000109.1:0-17920 GCA_039800485.1 Pseudomonadota bacterium | reverse complement strand
ACAAAGGACCCCGCGGTGACAGCTCGGCCTTCCTGCCGGATCTTTGCGGCACGCGCGCGTTGTTCGTGGTGGTCATGGTGTCCGAGCTGCTGGTGTTCGTGCTCGTTGTGGCGGATATCGGGCTCACGCTCGCGGCGTTGCCGGATCTCGCCCTGCTCTCGCTCTATGTCCAGCTGCTGACGCTGTCCGCTGCAGCCGTGCTGTGTATCGCCCGGCCCCGCTTGAGTCGACTCTCATCCGCGCAGGGGGCCGCACAGAGCTATCTGCTGGTGCTGCTGGTCCTCGGGCTGGTGTGCGAAGCCGCGTGGTGGGCGCTCAGTCCCGTGCCGGGTGAGGTGAGCTTGATCAACCTGTCGCACGCCCAGTTCTTTGGCCGGACGCTGGTGGTGGGCGCCATCGTGAGCGCGCTCATCCTGCGCTACTTCCATGTGCAGGCCCGCTGGGAACGACAGGTTGCGGCCGAGGCCAGGGCGCGACTTGGCGCACTGCAGGCGCGTATCCGTCCGCATTTCTTCTTCAACTGCATGAATACCATCGCGAGCCTCACCCGCAGCAATCCCCGGGCGGCGGAGCGCGCGGTGGAAGATCTGGCAGATCTCTTCCGGGCCAGCCTCAAGGAGGGCCCGGGGCTCGTGACGGTGGCAGACGAATTCGAGCTTGCCGCCCGTTATCTGGACATCGAAGCCCTTCGGCTCGGCGACAGACTGCGCCTCAGCTGGGATGTCGCGGCACTCCCACGCGCGTCGGTGTTGCCACAATTCACGCTGCAACCGCTATTGGAGAACGCGATCCTGCACGGCATCGAGCCCCTGCCTGCGGGCGGTGCCATCGCCATCCTCGGTCGGCGGGACCGCAGCGGTTGCCTCGCCATCGAGGTCCACAATCCGCGCGACCCTGCGTTCACCCGCACCGAGGGTCATCAGCTTGCGCAGGAGAATGTCAGGCAACGACTGGAAGCCTGTTTCGGTTCACGGGGCCGGCTGACCATTCAGGAAACGCCCACCAGTTACAGGGTGACGGTGCACTTTCCCTCCATGAGCCGGGAGGCGCTGGGATGAAAATCCTCATCGTCGATGATGAGCCGCTGGCGCGCAGCCGGCTCAGGGCGCAGGTGGCGGAACTGGCGGCGGGCGAGGTTGTGGGGGAGGCGGTCGACGGCGCTGATGCGCTCATGAAAATCGCGGCCCTCGCACCGGATGTGCTGCTGCTCGATATCCGCATGCCGGGGATGGACGGGCTCGAGCTCGTCCGGCACCTCTCGGCATTGCCTTCGAAGCCCGCCGTCATCTTCACGACGGCACACGAGGAGCATGCGCTCGCGGCCTTCGAGGCCAGTGCGATCGATTACCTGCTCAAACCGGTACGCGCCAGCCGCCTCCACGAGGCTCTGCAGCGCGCGGCCCTGTTCAACGCGGCGCGCTGGCAGGCGCTCGTCGCGGCAGGTGAGACGGCCCCCCGCACGCATCTCAGTGCACTCAGCAAGGGCGCACTGCGTCTGGTGCCGGTGCGGGAAGTGCGGTATTTCCAGGCTGATCAGGGTTATGTAACAGTGCGCTATCCCGAGGGAGAGTTGCTGACAGAAGACTCATTGCGAGCTCTTGAGCAGGAGTTCGGTGGATTCTTCCTGCGTATCCATCGCAATACGCTGGTAGCCCTTGCCTGGGTCACCGCGCTGGAACGCGATGCGCGGGGCAACCATTTCGTGCGTGTCAGGGATGTCCCGGACAGCCTGCCGGTCAGCCGCCGCCTGCTCGGCGAGGTGCGGCGTCGCCTGCGACACCTCGTGCTGCCCTGAGCACCACGCGACCTACTGCGCCAGATCTCCCGCCACGAACTGCAGCACGGACAGCGCGACCAGCGCAGCCGTTTCCGTGCGCAGGATGCGCGGACCAAGACGCGCACCCCGGTAACCGGCGGCTTCGAGACGCATGACCTCCAGCGGATCGAGACCCCCTTCCGGGCCGATCACCAGGCTGACGGACGCCTTGCCTGCAACCGCGCTGGCCAGTGTCTCCCGTGCGGTGGGGGTCAACGTGAGCTTGAGTGCCGCCTGGTCGCCCGTCATGAAATCCTGCAGCGACTGGATGTTCTCCAACACCGGCAGGCGATCCCTGCCGGATTGCTCGCAGGCATGGGTGATGATGCCTTGCCAGTGCGCGAGGCGGCGCGCTGCACGCTCACCCTCGAGTTTGACCTGGCTGCGACTGCTGGCAAGCGGGACGATGCGGGTAACACCGAGTTCGACGGCTTTCTGCAAGGTGTAATCCATACGCTCGCCTCGCGAGATGCCTTGCGCGAGCGTTATCTGCAGTGCGGATTCACGGGCGACTTCCTCGTGCTCGCCGACGGCTACCTCCACGCGATCCCGCTGGCAGGCCTCCAGCACGCCCGGATATTCGCCACCACTGCCATCGAACAGCGTGAGTGAGCTGCCCACCCGTGCACGCAGGACTTCGCGCACCTTGTGCGCGGCGCCCTCCGGCAGAATGACCCGGGTACGAGGGCTGAGCGTGAGGGGGACGAAGAGGCGAGGCATGCGGGCCTGTCTCGTCAAGACGCAGGCTGACTCAGGCGGGGCTGACCGCTACAGGCACTTCGCCCAGCATGGCGATGATGAGTACGTCCTCGAGATCGATGCGGGTGGAGAGATTTTCTGCCAGGCGCGACAGATCCTGCGCCAGGTGATCATTCAACAGCTGGGGCGGGGCAGACTCATAGCGCTCACTGAAAACCACGGCGCCGTCCGTGATGTCGGCTATACGCGGATAGATTTCGCGAGCGGCTTCCACCACGGGTTGGCGGCGCTCAGTCCCCTCGGCGAGGCGCTGATACAGGCCGAAATGTCCGGCGGCGATGTAATCAACCAGGATGCTGAGGAATTCGTCGAGCGTCGTGCGGACCCGCTCATCCACGTTGTGAAGATTCAGCTTGATGAGGTCGGCCAGCAGGCTCAGCATCTGGCGGCGTTCACGCAGCAGATCCTGGATGAGCTTGCGGGTTGCCGGCCGCGCATAGGCGGGATCCTTGGTCTGCTTTTCCATGGCGATGCTCCGATGCAGGGGATATTCCGCCATCACGCAGAAGCGGAGATGCCGGCAAGAAACTGCCCGCTACTCTAGCCAAACATGCGCTCGAACGCACGCCCGCGAGGCCGTGGCTATAATGCCGAGCATGGAAATTGCGGGCTACTCGATCACGCGCTGCATCGCGCAGGGCGGCATGGCCGCAGCCTATCTGGCGGAGCAGAAATCCCTCGCCCGCACGGTGGTGCTCAAAGTCCTGGACACTCGCGCCAACACCTCTCCTGTTGCACTCCAGCGTTTCCTCAGCGAGGGGCGGTTGCTGGCGGCCCTGCAACATCCTCATGTGATCACCCTCTACGACATCGGTGCGGTGGATGATCTCGCCTATCTGTCGATGGAGTACGTGCCGGGGGGAGACCTCAAGGAACGCCTCGGTGCGGGTCCGCTCGCACCGGACGAGGCGCTGACGATTCTTGAGCAGGTCGCGCGGGGGCTGGGTGCTGCGCACGAGCGGGGTATCGTGCACCGGGACGTCAAGCCGGGGAACATCCTGTTCCGTGCCGATGGCACGGCGGTGCTGAGCGATTTCGGCATCGCGAAATCCCTGACCGGCAATAGCAACGTCACTTCGAGCGGTGCTTTCGTGGGCAGTCCCAACTACATGGCGCCTGAGCAGGCCAGGCATGGCGAGATTGATCACCGCGTGGACCTCTACGCGCTCGGCGTGATCTTCCACGAGATGCTCACGGGCCGGAAACCCTACGCGGCCGATTCCCTCGTCGAGGTCATTCATCGCCACGCAACTGCGCCCCTGCCGCGCCTTCCGGGCGATCTCTCGCTGTTCCAGGACATGCTGGATCTGATGCTGGCCAAGAATCCGGGAAAACGTTTCCGTGATGTACCTGCCTTGCTGAATTCACTCGCGACTGCGCGCAGGCACTGGCAAACACTTCTGGCGCGGGGCGAGGGCGATTCGCCCCATGGCAAACCGGAGCGTCTCGCCCATCCCACTCCCCGCACGCCGCACGAGCATCGCCTGCGTCGCTGGCTGCACGGGGTGCTGCTGATCACGCTTTGCGCACATGCGGTGCTCTATGTAGTGGGTGAACGCCTGACGGCGCCCGCGGGCCCGTCGCCTGTTCCTCTGAGTGCCCCGCGCGACCCCGGCGCCCTGGAGCAGGTGGCGGCCGTGGAGGCCTTGCTGGCTCAAGGCCCTCCGGGACAACTGATTCAGGGGGATACACCCGAGCGTGTCGGCATGATCAAGGCGTTGCTTTGGCTCGCGGCCCAGGGCGTGGCGGAGGGTCAGCTCACCCTGCCTGCCTCCGGCAGCGCGCTCTATTACTACGCCCGAGTGCTACAGCTCGATGCGGGGAATGAGGTGGCGGTCCGCGGCATTGCAGGCATTGCCGCGCGTTACGGGCGATTGGCGGACGACGCTGGCCGAAGCGGTGATTCGGCGCTCGCCGAAGCCTACCGGGCGCTGGCCCGTCGCATAGCAAGCATGGCCGGCTGAATCAGGCGTCGACCGGAAACAGCTGATCGCGCAGGTTCAGCGCTTGCCGCCGGGTTCGGGTGCCTCGATCTGCACCAGCAGCGGCGCCGGGCCGCTCTCGATGCGATGGATGAGTTCCGTTTGCCGGTTGATCCCGGTCTTGTGGAAGATGTGCTTGAGATGGGTGCGCGCGGTATTGACCGAAATCTGCAGCTCATCCGCCGCATCGTCCAGCGTCATTCCGTTGGTCATGAACTGCACCAGCTTCGCCTCGGTATGGGTCAATCCATAAAGGCTCGTCAGCACGTCGAAGGAAATCTGACGCTGGGCGCCGCTGTCGAATGCATACACCAGCACCATCGCCGTCTGATCGCCCTCTGCCGGTGAGGGCACAGGTGCAATCATCAATTCAAGGTTTCCACTCACGGTCGCTGAGCGCACGAGCAACACACCGCTCGCCTTGTCTTCACCGACGCGTGACCGCTCCAGTGCAAGGTCCACCAGTTCACGGAAGTGCTGATCCTGTGCCTTGTCGGTGAGGCCCAGGATCTCGTTGCGCAACTCCAGGCCACGATGCCGGGTAAGCATGTCCCGGGCACTGCGATTGCCATGCCGCAGGCGCCGGTCTGCATCGAGTACCAGCACACCATAAGGCGCCGCATCCAGCGCTTTGAGCAGGGCGCGATCAAGACCGGATCGCTCCGGTGCGCGACGCGGCCTCGCCGCCATCAGCCGCAGCGCCAGCCCGTAGGTCTGGCCTCGCGCATCGCGCAGGGGTGTCAGGGTATCCGTGCAGGCTTCGTGAGCCCCTGAGCGTCCACCACGGGCGCGGACCAAGGCCTCCTCCTGACCCGTGTTCATCACACGCATCACGGCGTCCGCCGCAGCCTCCATCGGAAGCTCATGCAAGGTGGCCAGCACATCGGCCAGCGGTCTGCCCACCCATTGCTTGCGCGGAATGCCCGTCAGGTATTCCGCAGCCATGTTGGCAAAACCCACCCGGCCTTCGTTGTCCGCCGTGATGACCCCTTCCTGCTCGCGCTCATCCTGGGGCGCAGCGCCCGCATTCTCAGGGCTGATCATGGGCGCAGCCCGATTCAAGGCCAGGTCGATGGCCGTCAGGAGATCCTTGGTGGTGAAAGGCTTGTTGATGAAGCCTGCCGGCCGGGTGGCGCGCGCACGCTCAAGCAGCTGGGCGTCGACGTGCGCCGAGATGTAGATCAAGGGAAGATCGGGATGGTGTTCGCGCAGGCGATGGGCAGCCTCTATGCCGTCCATGCCCTCACCCAGCCGCACATCCATGAGGATCAGGTCGGGGGTGAGCGCGGTCACCTGCTCCAGTGCTTCAAACCCGTCGCGGGCAATTCCCGAGACATCGTAGCCAAGCCCGCGCAGACGCAGTTTCAGCGCGCCTGCGACTGCGCGCTGGTCTTCGACGATCAGGATTTTTTCATTGGCCAAACGGGATGACCCGTCGGGGGCGCACCTAGTGGTCGTCCCTGAACTGCCGCTGTAGCAGTTCGCGGCGCTCCTGTGCGTCCACGGTCAGCGTTGCGATGGGGCGTGCCTCGAGACGTCCGAGGCCGATTTCCTCGCCGGTCTCCTCGCAGTAGCCATAGGAGCCGTCATCGATACGCTTGATGGCCTGCTCGATCTTGCTCAGCAGCTTGCGATAGCGGTCACGCGTGCGCAGCTCGAGGATGTTGTCGCTCTCACGGCTCGCGCGCTCGGCCTCATCACCCACATCGCGGGTCTCCGTGCGCAGGTGCTCGAGCGTCTCCTGCGATTCGGTGATGAGCTCCTGCCGCCAGTTTTCCAGTTTTTGCTTGAAGTACGCGAGGTGCTGGGCACACATGTACTCCTCACCCGGGGAGGGCCGATAGCCCTCGGGAAGTTTGATCTCGTCCAGATTGATGACCTTGCGAACAGTGCGTGCCGGCTTCGGCTCTGGCTTGGCGGGGGCCTTGCGTACCGGCTCAGATTTCAGTTTCTTGTCAGTGGCCGCCGGTACGCGGGCAGCCACGACTTCGGGTTTGGCGACCGGGGCCTTGACGGCTTCCGGCACGACCACAGGTTTGCTGGCGGCAGCCTTGGGCTTGGCCGTGACAGGCGCTTTGGCCGCCGCTGGGGCTGCCTTCGCCGGTGTTGCTTTGGCCGCTGGGGCTTTGGCCGCGGGTGCCTTGGCCTGTGTCGCCTTTGGTGTTGTTGCCTTGGCTGGGGCCGGCTTCACCGCGGTGGGCCGGGCAACAGTCTTGGTACCGGCCTTGGCGGTGGATTTGACCGGCGCTGCCTTGGCCGAAGGCGCTTTGGTCGGCGCCGACTTGACCGCAGGTTTGGCCGCACTCTTGGCAACTGGCTTCGCCGCGGGTTTGGCCGCTGGCTTCGCCGTCGGTTTAGCGACTGTCTTGGCGGCGGCCTTCTTCGCCACAACCTTGGATGCGACAGCCTTGGGTGCAGCACCCTTGGTCGCAGCCTTGGCGACTGGCTTCTTGCTCACGGCTTTGGGTTTTGCCACAGCCTTGGTGCTCGCCTTCTTGGGCGCAGGTTTGGCTGCGGGGACTTTCTTCGCGGTTTTGCTGACAGCGCTGCGCTTGGCCGCGGCGGGCGCTTTGCGGGCGGCCGTGCCAGTGTTCTTCCTGGCCGGGGCCTTGGCTTTCGATGTTGCCACGCGCTTCCTCCGATCCGTTTCGAGAGTCGCGGCAAACGCCGCCATGCTCCGAGTGACTGCCATATTCAGCGCCGGCACCTTAATCATTTTCCCGTGACAGCGCAACGACGCGGACCGCGCACTGGCTTTCACTCCCCCGACGCCTTTTAGTAGTATGCCGGCTGCTCTGGAGACCTTCGTTGGGGGACGATCTCCGGACTTACTCTTCAGGATCAGACGAACTTCCTGCGCCTCGGCCGGATCGAGCGAGCGCCGAGTTCGAGGAGCGATTGAATGAACAAGCGTTACATCCCGGGACTGCTGTCCAGCCTGCTCATCGCCCATGCCAGTACGGCCATGGCGCAGAGTCCCTCACCTGAGGGCGACGTCGTGGCCGGCCGTCTTGCCGCGGAAACCTGTCTCGGCTGCCATGCGGTGGAGGGATATTTCAATGTCTATCCGTCCTACCACGTGCCGAAGATCGCTGGACAGCAGGCTGGCTACATTGCATCAGCCCTCAAGGCTTACAAGGATGGGTCGCGCAAGCACGACACCATGCACGCCAATGCCGTCAACCTCAGCGATGAGACCATCGCCAACATCGCCGCCTATTTCGCCAGCCAGGGCAAGTGAGCGGCGGCTGTCCGCACCGCTGCCAAGAACCCGGAGTAATCCAGCATGACTTCATTGCGCCCCATCATCCTCGCCGCCGGCCTTGCACTCGCCGCTCCCGTCATGGCTGCCGAAGAGGCAGCAGCAGGACCGTCTTTTGACCAGAAGCTGGCTGCCTGCGCCGCCTGCCACGGAGAGAATGGCGCCAAGCCCATCATGGCCGAATACCCCATCATCGCTGGGCAGCACGCCGATTACCTGGCCGCAGCACTGCGCGCCTATCGGGATGGTCGCCGCAACAACGCCGTGATGGCTTCGCAGCTGCAGGCACTGCAGCTGACCGATGCGGACATCGACAGGCTGGGTGATCATTTTTCCAGACAGACGAGCCCACTCGCGGCAGCCAAGGCCCGCTGAAACAGCAAGGCGTTCCCTCCATCAGGCGCGGTCCTGATGGGGGAGGCCTACCGGGCGCGCTCACTGCGCGCCTCGCTCTGCCGGGCACTCCGGCCCGCTTTCAACTCTAGTGCTCGGACGCATGTGCTTCATGTTTCACCTGGCCATTCTGCAGCTGCTGCTCGCCCTGGCGTGGGTGCCGTCAGTCATGGCCGAACAGCGCGACTTTGCGCTCCAAGAGCCGGTCGCCGGGCTCTTCGTGCATCTCGGCAGGTCAGTCGACACCGATGATCCCGCGCGCGCCGACATGGCCAACATCGGCTTCATTGTCGGCCGGGACTGCGTAGCGGTCATCGACACCGGTGGCAGCGTGGCCGTAGGCGCCGCTCTGCGCGCGCGAATCAGGCATGAAACGGCCCTGCCGATCCGCTTCGTCATCAATACGCATGGGCATTTCGATCATGCGCTCGGCAATGCGGCATTCCTCGATGATCGTCCTGAGTTCATCGGCCATGCTGAGCTCGCGACCGTGCTCGGTGGCAGCGAGGATTTTTTCCGCAAAAACTTTGCCGAGGAGCTCCGCGGCGCGCCTGACCCCGGCATCGTCCTGCCCACGCGCACGGTGAAGGATGTACTCGAGATCGATCTCGGCGGGCGGGTGCTGCGTCTGCGGGCGCAAGCTTCGGCGCACAGCCAGGCTGATCTCACGGTAGAGGATGTTGCGAGCGGAACCCTGTGGACGGGCGATCTGCTGTTTCGTGAACGCCTGCCGGTACTGGATGGCAGTCTCCGGGGTTGGCAGGCCTGGATGCGGACCAGTGCATCAAACGTCCATGCGCTGGTCATTCCAGGCCACGGCCCAATGGCGCGCGACTGGCCAGAGACGCTCGCACCTCAAGAGGCATATCTGGCGAGCCTGGAGCGCACGGTGGGCACGGCGATCGGCGAAGGACAGTTTCTGGAGGACCTGCTGGCCGATGCGCCCCGCAGCGTGCCTGCAGGCTGGCAGATCACTCGCCCGCATGCGCGCAATCTGGTCCGCGCCTGGCGGGAACTCGAGTGGGAGTGAGTTCAGATCGCGTGTGGGCGGTTCAGAATCTGGCACCCAGACTGGTACACAGAAACCGCATCAGCGGGGTCGCCGAGGCATAGGTTTCCACCGCAAAATCCAGCATGCTGGCATCGAACAGCAAGCCTTCCTCAAAGTGCCTCAGCACGATGAAATCCTTGCGCTTGAGGTCGTCCTGCCAGGGATGATCCGGCGGTACGGGAAGATCCACCGGCAGGCGCTTCAGCGCCTCGCCGTGGAATTCAAAACAGTCTGCCCGATCAAGTGCACGCCGCACCGTGCCCCATGACCGCGGCTTGTCCACGATTGCATGCCGGATGCGATTGAGGGCGGGACGTTCGGGATGCCACACCCCGCAGGCAAGAAAGCATTCGTCCACACCGATGTGCAGGTAATAGCCCGGCGCGTGGACATCGAAGTTCGAATCGTGGCGGAAGTGAATGCCGATATTGGTCTTGTAGGGCCGCTTGTCGTGCGCGAATCGCGTGTCCCGCTGGATCCGGAACAGCGAGCCGCCCACCCGTTTGGGAATGCACAGGAAGTGCGGTGAGATGCCGGAGAGCGGTGCGGCCATGCATTCGATGAAGTCGAGTGCCTTGGCCACCACCTCATGTTCGAACCTGGGCTTGTTGGCCGCGAACCAGTCGCGGTTGTTGTTCTGCGCCAAGTGATGCAGGAACTCCAGCATCGCGGGCGTGAAGCCCTTGAATACCGGCACGCTACGCGCAACGACTTTCTTTTTCATGGTGAAGATCCGCTCAGGAGCGCTGCCAGTGCATGGCGCGGCCCACAGCCTCGCGCCAGCGTGAGATCAATGGCGCGTAGACGAGATCCGCGCCGGTTTGCGGAAGGTATTCGCGCAGCCCGCCCTCCAGCAAGCTTGCCAGTGAGGGAATGTCTGGCCACAACCCGCTGCCGACCCCTGCCATGCCCGCCGCGCCGCGGGCGGTCGTCTCGAGATCCGCTGGCTGGTGCAGTACGCAGCCGAGCAGGTCGGCTTGCATCTGCATCAAGAGGGCATTGGCAGAGGCGCCGCCATCCACCTTGAGCGCTCCAGGCGCGACGCCCGTATCCCGGGTCATGGCTGTCAGTACGTCATGAACCTGCAGGGCAATTCCCTCCAATGCGGCACGGGCCAGATGGCCTCGCTCCGTGCCGCGGGTGAGGCCGATGATGAGGCCGCGCGCCTCGGCATCCCACCATGGCGCGCCGAGTCCCGTGAACGCGGGCACGAGCACCACACCGCCGCTGTCTGCCACCGAGGCGGCGAGGGGCTCGATGGCTGCCGCACTGTCGATGATGCCAAGACCATCCCGCAGCCACTGCACCAGCGCGCCCCCCATGAACACACTGCCCTCGAGGGCGAACTCGCGGACGCCCGCATGTGACCACGCAACAGTCGCGAGCAAGCGGTTGGTCGAGCTGGGGACTTCACTTCCGGCGTGCTGGAGGATGAAGCAGCCCGTGCCATAGGTGCACTTGGCCTCGCCCGGTTTGAAACAGCCCTGTCCGAACAAGGCCGCCTGCTGATCTCCGGCCAGACTCGCGAGTGGCGCGGTGATGCCGGGCAGGGTGCAGATCCCGGCAAGTGTGCCCATCGAATCCGTGATTTCCGGCAACACTTCGATCGGGATGTTCCACCATCGCAGAAGTTCAGGATCCCAGGTGCCGGTGTGCAGGTTGTAGAGCTGGGTCCGCGAAGCATTGCTGGCATCGGTGATATGGCGTTGTCCGGCAGACAACTGCCAGGCAAGCCAGCTATCGATGGTGCCCGCGGCAAGCTCCCCCCGTGCCGCGCGTGCGCGGGCACCCGGGCAGTGATCAAGCAACCAGGCCAGCTTGCTGGCGCTGAAGTAGGGATCAAGCACCAGGCCCGAACGCGCCTGTATCTCGGCCTCCAGCCCTTCTTCACGCAAGCGCAGACAGGCTTCCGCGGTACGGCGATCCTGCCAGACGAGTGCCTTGTGGAGCGGAAGCCCTGTGCGCCGATCCCACAGCACCAGGGTTTCGCGCTGGTTGGTGATGCCCACGGCCGTGACCTCGGACGCCGCAATGCCGGCATTGGCAATGGCAGCCAGCGCCACCTCGCGCTGGTCATGCCAGATCGTGAGCGCGTCCTGTTCAACGTGCCCGGGTGCCGGAAAAAACTGGGTCAGCGGCTTGGTCGCGAGGCCGCGCGCAGTCAGGGTCTCGTCGTAGACGATTGCGCGCGAACTGGTGGTGCCTTGGTCCAGGGCGAGCAGGAATGTCATGCCGGCAGTATAGGTCCTCAGCCACCGCTGCTCGATCCGGCACTAACCCATTCGGGCGATGACCCTGTCGCACCGGTGCTGCCTAGACTGCGAGTGCCCGGCGGAGGGGAGTGCGGCAGGTCATTGCTGCATTGCCGTCGGGTACGGGCTCCTTCGCGGGGCCCGGGTGGAATCCGCAACCCTGCGCCGGCCTCGTGCTGGCGTGGAGCGCGGTGACCGCATGCCCTTTTACTGCCTGACCTTGGCGCCCGGGGGTCATTCCCCGGGCGCAATTTTTCGCCCGCCGAGTCGTGGGGTCACCATCGGAATGGTGAGCATCGTGCTGCCCACGGCCATCAGGAGCAGGGCAGTGAAGGTCGATGCCGTGATGACACCCTTGTCCAGCAGAATGTTGGCAAAGATGATCATGATGAGGGCCTTGGTCTGCAGCAGCCAGGCAATCATGCCCGCCTCGCCGCGTGGCCAGCCCAGCAGCCTGCCCGCCAGCTGCAGTCCCAGATGTTTGCCGGCCACTGCCATCAGCAACAGCAGCCCCGCGGCAGACAGTACTTCCAACCCGCCGGCAGACCAGTGTGTGCGCAGTCCCGTGCTGAGAAAGAACACGGGCATCAGGAACAGCAGCACGTGGTGGCGCAAGGTATCCAGTGCCGTTTCCCCGAACCATCCGCGTTCCATGATGGCGCCAGCAAGGAAAGCCCCCACCATGAAATGCAGCCCGCACCAGTCTGCCCCCAGGGCACAGACCAGAAGCCAGAGAATGGCGACATGCCAGCGATCCCGCGGGTCGAGTTTTGGAATGAAGCGTCGGCACAGGGTGGTCGCCAGCAGAAAGATCCCGATGAACAGGAGCTGGCGCCCGATGCGCGACCAGTCGAGCAGAATCAGCGCCAGCACTGCCCAGATGGCGATGTCGTCCAGGCTTGCATAGCGCAGTACGCGCTGGCCGAGCGTCGTGCGCAGAATCCCGAGCTTTTCCATCAGCAGGACGAGGATCGGCAGCGCGGTGACGGCGCAGGCCATGCCAACGCCGAGCACGAACTGCCAGCGTGCCGCCTGCACACCGCGCCAGTCTCCCCCGTGAAGCAGCAGCAAGCCTCCGGCCGCCGCGCCGAGAACCATGGGCACCACGAGCGCGAGTCCGGCGGTGGTCAGCGTGTCGCGGCGGGCCGCCCAGAAGCCCGCAAGATCCAGCTCGATACCAGCGAGCCACACAAATACCATCACCGCCCACCACGCGATGCCGTTCAAGGCCTGCACTACCGCGGGATCGAATACGAGGGCGTAATAGCCGGGGAATGCCGCGCCCAGCATGCCGGGACCGAGCAGGATGCCGGCGAGGATCTGCACCACCACCAGCGGCGCGTGATAGTCCGTCCCGCCTAGGCGCCAGATCAGGAACGGCGTTGCGAAGATGATGATCATCGCGACCAGAAACAATTCGGTGAGGGTCATGGATCAGGTGCTGCTGTCTGCCTGCCGGAAACCGGGAGTGTGCGCAAAAAAGGCCCGCGGATCAGCCATCGTGGACCCTGTCGGGTGGCGCCGGGGTGTCGTGCAACGCGCCTCTCGGGTGCCAGTCCGGCAGACACAGGCCTAGAATCGGGTCCGGGCAGAAAAATCCTGGCAGGAGACAGAACCGATGGGCTTGATGACCGCTGCGCATTACCGCGCCTCACTGGATGATGGCCGGGTGCTTCACTGGGGCGGGGAGAAGATCGAAAGACCTTCGACGCATCCGCGTTTCCGTGTGCCGCTGGAAGTGGCCGCACGGGACTACGCCTACGATGATCCGGCGCTGCGCGACCTTCTGGTTTACGAGACTGAGGAAAACCAGCTCGCCAACCGCATCTTCCAGGTCCCCCGCACGCCTGAGGAACTTTCCCTGCGTCTTGCGCTGGGCAAGCACATGAGCATCGTGGGCGGCGTGACAGGCGTCTACATGGCGCTGCTGCAGATTCAGGCGCAGGTTGCGGCCGTCAATCCGCTTTATGGCGAGAACATCGAGCGGGCTTATCGCAATGCCCGTCACCATGACCTGCGCGCCGCAGAGGTCATCACTGATGCCAAGGGCGATCGGTCAAAGAAAGCACACGAACAGGTCGATCCGGATCTTTACCTCCGCATCGTTGAACGACGCCCGGAAGGTATCGTGGTGCGCGGCGCCAAGTTGCATATCACCGGCGCCGCACTGGTGCACGAGCTCGTCGTGATGCCGACCAAGGCGATGCGCGCCGAGGAAGCCGACTATGCGGTGGCCTTTTGCATCCCGGTCAACACACCGGGCGTGCGCATCATCAACCGCAGTTTCGCGCCCGCAGAGCTGAACGAGTTTGACTACCCCGCCAGCGCACACCACAGCATCCCGGAGGGTTTTGTCATCTTCGATGATGTTCTCGTGCCCTGGGACCGCGTGTTGCTGGCCGGTGAGTACCAGCTCGCCGGCGCCTTCGCAGCAGCCCTTGGACTGTGGGAGAGAACGCTCGGGCTGGTGCTGGCGGAGCGGGAGGCCGAGATCATGGTCGGGCTCGCCGATCTCGTCACCGAACAGCAGGGCAAGGAACGGGATCCGCATGTACAGGACGCCCTGGCCGAACTCATCTGCTATGCGGAAACGATCCGCATGGGGCTCGATCACGCGGTAAGCCATTATGAAAGCACGGCGAGCGGGATGCTTCATCCCAATACGCTCAGCATCAACGTCACCAAGTACTACTACGCCTCCCACTTTCATCAGATGGTGGGCAGGCTGCACGACGTTGCCGGCGGACTCACGATCACGCTGCCCGAGGAGGCAGATCTCAGGGATCCCGAATCAGGTCCGTTCCTGCGCAAATACCTCGCAGCCAAACCGGGCACGGACGTGGAACAGCGTATGCGTGTGTTCACCCTCATCCGTGATTTGACTGCGGATGCCTATGGCGGTTGGAATCTCGTCACCGCGCTGCAGGCAGGTGGCGGACTCAAGGCCCAGCGCATCATGATGGCCCGTACCTACGACATGCCGCGTGCACGCAAATCAGCGCTCGCCGCCGCGGGCGCGCTGAAGGACCGGTGAGCATTCCCTCCCCACTGTCCGTGTCTGCAGGCTTCCTTGGCTGGCGCGTGGTAGGCGCCGCGTTTGCGGTGATGTTCTTTGCCTACGGCCTGCAGTTCAGTTTCGGCGTGATCGCCACCGGCATGGGTGAGGATCTTGGCTGGAGCCGGGCGCAAACCGCGCTGCCCTATTCGCTCTATGTGTTCCTCTACAGCGCGCTCTCCGCAGTCACGGGCCATGCCACCGATCGCTTCGGTCCGCGTGCGGTGATCGGTGCGGGCGCGCTCCTCATCGGTATCGGCTGGGGGGGCAGTGCCCTCGTCAGCCAGCCTTGGCATCTCACGCTGAGTCTCGGCCTCGTGGCCGCCATCGGCATGAGTGTGGCCTGGGTTCCCTGCAATGCCACGGTTGCGCGCTGGTTCACCCGCCGCCGCGGGACGGCGGTCGCGCTTGCCTCCACAGGCGCAAGCCTCGGCAACTTCCTGGGTCCCGCGCTGACAGCGGTGATGATGCAGGCCTGGGGTTGGCGCGTTGCACTGGCCACGCTTGCCATCGTCAGTGCGCTCGCAATTCTCGTCGCCTCCCGCTTCATGCTGCGTGACCCGGAATCATTCGGGCAATGGCCGGACGGCGATGAGGTGTCGCCCGCGCCGCATCTGCTAGGTGGTGGATTGCGGGTAGGCGATCTCTGGGGTGATCTGCGTTTCCAGCTGGTAATCCTTATCTACTTCTTCACCTGGCTCGCCATCTTTGTCCCTTTCATGCACGCGCCCTCCCATGCGCGCGATTTGGGTCTCGGGGATTTCGTGGGCGCCTCACTGCTGAGCGCCATCGGCATCGGGGGGATGGCGGGGCGACTTTTCACGGGTTCGATTTCCGATCGCTTCGGTCGAGCGCCCACGCTGCTCGCGATCTGCCTGTTGCAGGCAGTGAGCTTCCTGCTCTTTGCAGGCTTGCGCGAAAAATCGGGCCTGTGGCTTGCGGCACTCGTCTTCGGCGTGTCCTATGGCGGTGGCGTGGTGCTCTTGCCCGCACTCTGCGGTGATCTCTTCGGCCGCGCGCATGTGGCGAGTGTGGTGGGGGTGATCTTCGCGGTCGCAGGAGCTCCGGCTGCCTTCGGGCCCTGGTTCGCCGGATGGCTTTACGACCTGAGCGGTCACTACCAGGGCGCATTCCTGTTCTCCGCCGCCGTGAATGGCTGCGCCTTCCTCGGCACCCTGCTGCTTGCCTGGCATCTGCGCCAGCGCCGGCTGCGTGATGCGATTTGAGTTTCAGTGCTTGGCAGATGGAGCCGAATAATCTGCTGGCAGACTGAAGTGGAAGGCGCCCTCGAGCGCCTGCAATACCTTCCCATCGCGCTTGTAGACGTCCTCGCGAAAGTTCACGGTGTTCTCCGTATCAACATAGGCGGTGAGATATAAAAGCAGGATGGGCACAGGTTCGCGCAACCTGATCGGGGTCCGCACGCCACTCTGCAAGGCGGCCTGCACCTTGTCCGGCGGCCATGCCGGATCTCCGGCCAGCAGCAGGCTTGCCAGTTCGAACGGCCGCTCGATGCGGATACAGCCTGAGCTGAATACACGCGACTGTTGCGCGAAGAGATCGCGCGCCGGGGTGTCGTGCAGGTAGACGGTGTAAGGGTTGGGAAAAAGAAACTTGATGCGTCCCAGGGAATTGTCGTCTCCGGGTGGCTGACGCAACACGTAAGGAAAGTTACCGCGCTGGAACTGCGTCCAGTCGAGAGTCGCGGGATCGATCACCGCACCCTGCGCATCGATGACCTGTAATCCCTTTGCTTTCAGATATCCCGGATTCCGCTGCAGGGCGGGGAGTACATCGTGCTTCAGGATGCCTGGAGGCACGGTCCAGTAGGGATTGATCTCAACGCTTTCAATCCGTGAACGGAACACAGGGGTCTGCCGATAAGGCCTGCCGACTATCGTGCGTGCTCGCCAGAGGAGCCTGCCCTCGGCGACCAAGCCTGCTTCGAAAGACGCGATGTTCACGGCCAGAAAACGCGCCGGCAGCTCATGCGCAATCCAGCGCAAGCGCTCGAGATTGACCCGCAGCTGCGCAATCCGCGCTGCCCGGGGGACATTGAGAGCTGCCCGTGTGTGTGCGCCCACCACGCCGTCGGCCAGCAGCCCATGGGTGGCCTGGAAGGCGCGTACCTGTGCGTCCAGCGCTGCATCGTAGAGATCTGCATGCGTCTGTTGCGGCAGATTGTTCCCGGAGGCGGCCGCAAGGCGTCTCCGCAACTGCTGCACTTCGGGATGCACCATGCCCAGCCGCAGCGACGGACCTTGCCCGAGTTGCGGCCACTCTGGCGCCCCCGCCTGCCCGAGCAAGGCGGCATGGGCCATGCGCAGGCGCGCGTACCACACGGCATCCGGCCGCAGCGCGTCGAGCGCCGCGGTCAATTTGCCGGTACGCATCGTTGCCCTGAACCAATCAACAGCCTGCGCCTCGCCCAGATGGCGCGGATAGTTCCAGGTGCGGCTGATCTCGCGCGGATCGGTGCGGCCAAAACGCAGGCTGTAGGCCAGCCTCAGCAGGCTTTCGCTGAGTTTGAGATCCTGTGCCGCACACGTCCGGGCGGGCAGGGTGGATCCGGGCGCCGGACCTTCATGCGGATAATCCTGCGGACTGAGACCGTCATTCACACTGTCTGCCACAGCCGCGGCCAGCTCGACTCTGGTGGTCTCATGCCACAGCGGCGGATGGTCGCCGCGCGCATAGACCTCCTTCAGCAGGGCGCGGGCCTTGATTTCCACACCCCCCACGCGCAGTGGCGCGTCGGCCGTGCCCAGGTATGCACGCAACTCGGCAGCGCAACGCTCGCGCCAGCCGGTACTCTCACCGGTGCCGGCCCATGCCACAGGGAACACCAGCAGAGGAATGAGGAGCATGGCAAGACGACCGGGCACAGGGCGTGTCCTTCAGCGAGTGGCATGGTCAGGAATTGTGCACTTATACTTGAGTCACCGCCCCTCCGGCTTTACAAGGTTTGCATGATGCAGGCACCTTCTTCGCGCGGGACGACGCGCCGAACCTTCCTTCGTCTCTCCGGACTCGTCTGTGCCTCTGCCGCAACGCGAAGCTGGGCAATGGTCAACCCGGTGCGTGAGCTCGCGTTCGATCACACCCACACCAATGAGACTCTCGCGGTCACCTACTGGCGGGGTGGTGCTTACGACCGGCCCGCACTGGCTTCCATCAATCACCTGCTCCGCGATTTTCGCACCGGGCAGGTCCATGCCATCGCGCCCGGTCTTCTGGATTACCTCCATGCCGTGCGCTGTGTGCTGGGATGTGATGCCCCGTTCGAAGTCATCTCCGGTTTCCGCAGCCCGGCCACCAACGAAATGCTCCAGCGACGCAGCGGGGGAGTG
>JBDLQR010000108.1:0-3057 GCA_039800485.1 Pseudomonadota bacterium | reverse complement strand
TCAAACGTCTCCTTGATCTCGGCAGGCGAGCCGGGCGGTGCGACCAGGTAACCGTGGTCGTCGATGAAGAGCGATCGTCGCTCGCCATCGATGCCGTTAGCGGGATCGTAGATCCTCCCGCCCCGCAACTCCGTCAATCTTGGCGATGTCATGGCGGCGAGGTCATGACTTGCGCTCCAGTGCTGCGTGCAGTCGCTGCAGCACACTGGCTGCAGTCGGATGACGCGCTGGACGCAGGGCCCGCAGCGGCAGTGCAACCACCCCATCGGTGCGGATCAGCTGTCCGGGATGATCGACGCCGGGCATCCCGATCGGCAGATAGACATCGGGCGCCTCGTGCGGGGCAAAGCCGGGCGGTGCCAGCACGATGCGCGGCTTGTCCGTGACCGGCAGGCGCGCCTGACTGAAGCTGCTGAGATGAAGGATCAGATCACTGCCGCCTTCCGCAAGAGCGGCAGCGCTTCCGCCGAGATCTCCCTGCGGCTCGAGCGCACCGCGACTGAAGCCCACCCCCGTGCCAAAGCCGGTGAGCCAGGCGGATACGGCCAGCGCGGATTGCGCGCCATCGTCGCCACCCAGCGCGAGGCCGGCGGCTCTACGGGTGCGATTGATCTGCGCCACGAGTTCACAGGCGGCCGCAATCACGAGATCGGAGAGCATGGCAGGCAGTTGACCGGGTGCCCACACGAAGACCGGATACTCAGCCGCAGCGATGCGGGCCGCAAGCGGCTCCAGGGCCGTGGTCTTGCGCGCGCGCGGCAAGGGAATGCCCTGCAGCAACCCCTGCAAGGTGCGCAGCGATTCGGCGAGTTGGGCCAGCGGTGTCGGCAGGACTTCCAGCGGAAGCTCGGCAGGGCAGGTTGGTGCGTGTGTCCTGGGACCGAGATAAACCACACGCCGCTGAGCCCGGCGCGCTGGCTGCAGGGCGTCCCGACCGGCCAGGTGCCGTGCCAGGAACCTCGGGAAGCCCCGATCGAGATCCACTCCGAGGATCACCACCAGATCCGCGCGGTTCTGTACTTCACCAAGCGTCGTGGTGTGCCAGCCCCGGCTCTGCAGCACGCGCAGGCTGCTGTTGAGCGCTCCCGAATGCATGTGATCGACCACCGCTCCGCAGCGCTCGGCAAGCTTGAACAGCGCGCGCAAGCCTTGCACATCACTGCCGAGGCCGCTGAAGAGGGGGCGCTTGCTCGCGCGCAGCAGGCGAATGGCCGCGGACAGCGCAGCCTCGAACTCTGCCGGCTTGCCGGCAATGCCGGGACTGCCCGTCAGCTCCGCCGCGGCGTAGCCGAGTTGGGCGCGGGGACATGCATTGCGAGGAGGGTGCGCCGGACCGAGGGCTTCCGCCAGCGCGAGGTCGTCGCACAGCAGGCCGCAGAAGGGGCAGGCTATGTCGGCCTGTTCTGACGCGAGCGGGGAAGGGGGCGCAAGGGTTTTTGGCACGGCTTGACCAGCTTGGAGGAAGGATGACCAGTCTGGGTCGGCCCACGCTTGCAGCGTCCGTGGCGACTGTGAACAACGGTAGCACAGTCACGCATGGCGGCCCAAGCCTTCGTCCTCGACTGTGTATCCCGGCCGTGCATTCCGGCATTTGTGACAGGGCCCTGCCATGGCTCACACTTGCGCCATGAATCACGGGTGTCGAATTTCACTGGAACTTGTTCGAGGGAACATGCGTGCGGGGTGAAGTCTCGGTCACCTCTCCAGCCCGCCTGCATCTTGGCTTCATCGACTTGCATGGGGGGCTGGGTCGGCGCTTCGGCAGCGTGGGTCTTGCCATTGGCGGGCTGGATGCGCGCGTCAGGATTGTGGCCGGTGACGACTTCGAGTCCCAAGCGCTCGCAGCCGGGATACAAGGTCCCCGCGTGGAGGCGCTGCTCTCAGCACTGTCTCGTCACTTCGGGCCGCATGCCCCGGTGCATCTCACGTTGGAAGCACCCGCACCGGCGCACGCCGGGCTCGGCTCCGGGACCCAGACTGCACTCACTGTGGCCAAGGCCTGGACCCTCTTCCACGGGGTGGAGGCATCGGCGCGTGCGCTCGCGCCCCTCGTGGGAAGAGGCCAGCGTTCCGGCATCGGTATCGCAGTCTTTGAGCAGGGCGGCGTTGTGATCGATGGCGGCCGTGTCACAGGATCAGTCCGCCCTGCACCGGTGCTGGCGCGATACGCATTTCCCGATGACTGGCGCATCGTGCTGATTTTTGATGAGGCAGATCACGGACTGCACGGACCTGAAGAGTTGGCGGCATTTGCGCGCCTCCCGCCCATGCAGGAGACGGTTGCCGCAACGCTTGCGCGGTGGTGTCTGCTCGGGTTGATGCCAGCACTGGCGGAGGGAGACTTTGCCGCTTTCAGCATCGCGATCGATGAGATCCAGTCGCGGGTCGGAGATTATTTCGCGCCCTGCCAAGGCGGGGATCGCTATGCGAGCCCACGGGTCGCGGCGGCGCTGCACTCCGTGCGTGCACGCTTCGCGCTGCGCGGTGTCGGCCAGACTTCATGGGGCCCGACCGGGTTCGTTTTCGCGCCAGATCAGGACACCGCCGAGGCCGTGGCCGCGCACGTGAACGCAAGCGCCGAGGCCGCGAGTCGCTTGCGCTGCCAGGTCGTGACCGGGTGCAATCACGGCGCCATAATCGAAGCCCCGGGTTGATCCCCTGTCAGCCCCGCGTCACCGGGAGTCGCCCATGAAGGATCCATACCTGCTGCACGTTTTCGCACCCACGCGCTATGTCAGCCCGTTCGACATCAACATGGCCTATGAAGCGCACTACGATGCGGTGATCCCTTACAACAACGTCACCCTGGAAGAAATCCACGCCCTGACCCAGGACACCATTTTCTCCCGCAGTCCGGAAGGCGTGAAGCGCACCGGAATCTTCATCGGTGGACGGGATTTCGATCTGGCCATCGACATGCTCGAAGCGGCCCGCAGGGCCATGGTGCCGCCTTTTGCCGTCTCTGTGCTGGCCGATCCCAGCGGCGCCATCACCACCGCTGCAGCGATGGTTGCGCTCGCCGAGAGCTGGCTGGTGCGTGACAGTGGCCAGGATCTC
>JBDLQR010000107.1:0-11760 GCA_039800485.1 Pseudomonadota bacterium | reverse complement strand
CTTCGGTTTGTCCGAGATTCCGGCACCACCGGCCGCTGCAGCGGATTATGAAAACACTGTCGCCCTGGGCCGGGTGCTCTACACCCAGTACCTGCTGCCATTCGAGATTGCAGCGGTCGTGCTGCTGGTCGCCATCATCGCCGCCATTGCGCTGACCTTGCGCAGCACCCGCCAGACCAAGGCGCCGCGACCGGAACGCCAGGTGCGCGTGACCCGTGCCGACAGCGTGCGCCTGGTCAGCATGGCAGCTGAAAAAACCGCCCCGTCGGATACGCCGGAGGCCTGAACGGTACCCCAGTCCCATGGGCACCCGGAGTCATACATGTTAGCTCTTGCGGATTTCCTCATCGTCGGCGCCATCCTGTTCTGCCTCAGTGTGGCCGGCATCTTCATCAACCGGAAAAACATCATCGTTCTCCTGATGTGTGTCGAACTGATGCTGCTGGCGGTGAACCTCAACTTTGTGGCGTTTTCGCACTTCAACCAGGACATCAGTGGCCAGGTGTTCGTGTTTTTCATCCTGACGGTGGCGGCTGCCGAGTCGGCCATCGGCCTCGCGATCCTGGTGGTCCTGTTCCGTAACCGCAGTTCCATCAATGTCGAGGACATCAGCGCCATGCGCGGCTGATGCCCGGTGTGCCCTCTCCGACCAAGCCCGATGAATAGCGAGAAGAAAAAGTGAAAGAACTCTGTCTGGCCATCGTCTTCGCGCCGCTCGCGGGCGCCATTGCGGCCGGCCTGTTTGGTCGGGTGCTGGGCCGCAGCCTCACGCATTGGGTCACCATCCTGGGAGTGGGGGCTGCTTTCGCGATGTCGTGCCTGGTCTTCAACGACATCGTGATCAATGGAGCACCGGCGCAGAATTTCACGCTTTACCAGTGGCTGCAGAGTGGCGGCATCGATTTCAAGGTCGGCTTCCTGATCGATTCCCTCACCGTGACGATGATGGTCGTGGTCACCTTCGTGTCCTGGATGGTGCACATCTACACCATCGGCTACATGCACGATGATCCGGGCTACCAGCGCTTCTTTTCCTATATCTCCCTGTTCACGTTTGCCATGCTCATGCTGGTGATGTCGAACAACTTCCTGCAGCTGTTCTTCGGCTGGGAAGCCGTGGGCCTGGTGTCCTACCTGCTCATCGGGTTCTGGTTCAAGCGTGACACCGCCATCTACGCCAACCTCAAGGCTTTCCTGGTGAACAGGGTGGGGGATTTCGGGTTCCTGCTGGGCATTGCGGCGGTGCTGATGTACTTCGGCAGCCTTGATTATGCCGAGGTGTTCGCCAAGGCTCCCGGCCTTGCCGATGCCACCATCAACATCTGGGGCAGTCAGCAGTGGTCGCTCATGACCTTCACCTGCCTGTGCCTGTTCGTCGGTGCCATGGGCAAATCTGCACAAGTCCCACTGCACGTGTGGCTGCCGGACTCCATGGAAGGGCCGACGCCCATCTCGGCGCTCATCCATGCCGCCACCATGGTCACGGCAGGCATTTTCATGGTGTCGCGCATGTCGCCCCTGTTCGAGCTGTCGACTACCGCGCTTTCGGTAGTGATGCTCATCGGCGCCACCACGGCCTTCTTCATGGGACTGCTCGGGCTGGTGCAAAACGACATCAAGCGCGTGGTGGCCTACTCAACGCTGTCGCAGCTCGGTTACATGACAGTCGCACTGGGGGCTTCGGCCTACGCCGCGGCGATCTTCCATCTTTTCACCCATGCATTCTTCAAGGCCCTGCTGTTCCTGGCGGCGGGCTCCGTCATCATCGGCATGCACCATGACCAGGACATGCGCAACATGGGCGGTCTGCGTCGGCATATGCCAATCACCTGGCTCACCTGCCTGATTGGTTCGCTGGCGCTGATCGGTTTCCCGGGCACGGCCGGTTTCTTCTCCAAGGACATCATCATCGAAGCAGTGAAGGCTTCGACCACCCCTGGCGCGACGATTGCCTACTGGGCCTGCCTGGTCGGCGTTTTCATCACGGCCCTGTACTCGTTCCGGCTGGTGTTTCTGGTGTTCCATGGCAAGGAACGCATGGACCATCACACCAGGGAACATCTCCACGAATCGCCTGCGGTGGTCTGGGTGCCTCTGGTCGCACTTGCAGTTCCGTCCCTGCTGGCAGGCGTCATGGGTGCGGGTTCCATGGTTTTCGGGGACTACTTCGGGACTGCACTCACGGTCGCGCCTGAGCACGATGTCATTGCGAAACTGGCCAGCCACTGGCACGGCGTGGTGCCGTTCATCACCCACGGCATGATGCAGCCCCCGTTCTTCCTCGCCATGTCCGGTGTGGTGGTGGCGTGGTTCCTCTATCTCAAGCGCCCCGAGATTCCCGGTCGCATTGCTGCTGCCTTCGCGCCCTTGCACGCCCTGCTGCTGGACAAATACGGTTTCGACCGCTTCAACGACTGGTTCTTCGCCGGCGGGGCACGACGCACCGGCAGCAGTCTTTGGCGCTGGGGTGACGAGGCGCTGATCGATGGGGGCATGGTGAACGGGTCGGCTCGCCTGGTGGGCTGGCTTTCCGGGGTCATGCGCCAGGTGCAGTCTGGTTACCTCTATCACTACGCCTTTGCGATGATCCTGGGGCTGCTGGCCCTGCTGGGTGTGTTCGTGCACCACCTGTTCGTCTGAAATCCACCTGAAAATCGCGCCCTGACTTCCGGCTTACCATTATGCAAACCGATCTCCCATTGCTGAGTCTCTGTATCTGGTTACCCATCCTGGGTGGCCTGTGGGTGATCTTCGCCGGCAGCCGCGGCTCGGATCGGGGCGCCCGACGCGACGCCTTGCTTGTATCGCTGGTGACCTTTGCGCTCTCGCTGCTGCTGTACCGGGATTTCGATGCCAGTACTGCCGCGATGCAGTTCGTGGAACGGCACGAATGGATCCCCTCCTTCAAGATCTTCTACCACCTGGGTGTGGACGGCATCGCCTTGCCGCTGGTGATGCTGACCACCTTCACCACCATCATCGTGGTGCTGGCGGGCTGGGAGGTCATAGAAGACCGCGTCAACCAGTACATGGGCGCGTTCCTCATCCTGGAAGGTTTCATGGTCGGGGTGTTCAGTGCCCTGGATGCAATCCTCTTCTACGTGTTCTGGGAAGCGATGCTGATCCCGATGTTCCTGATCATCGGCATCTGGGGTGGACCGCGCCGGGTCTACGCCACGATCAAGTTCTTCCTGTACACCTTCCTCGGTTCGGTGTTCATGCTGGTCGCGCTGTTGTACCTCTATCGCCAGGCGGACAGCTTCGCGCTCCAGGATCTCTATGACTGCGTGCTGACCCTGACTGAACAGAAGTGGATTTTCATCGCGTTCCTGCTCGCCTTTGCAGTGAAGGTCCCCATGTGGCCGGTGCATACCTGGTTGCCGGACGCCCACGTCGAGGCCCCCACCGGAGGCTCGGTGGTGCTGGCCGCCATCATGCTGAAGATGGGTGGTTATGGCTTCCTGCGGTTCAGCATGCCCATCACGCCCGATGCTACCGCGGCCCTGGACTGGCTGATGATCACGCTCTCTCTCATTGCCGTGGTGTACATCGGGTTCGTCGCCCTCGTGCAACAGGACATGAAGAAACTCATTGCCTACTCGTCGATTTCCCATATGGGCTTCGTGACGCTCGGCTTTTTCATGGTGTTCGACATCTACGCCAGCACCGGACAGTGGCATGACGCCGCCATGGGGGTAGAGGGCGCCATGGTGCAGATGATCTCCCACGGCTTCATCTCCGGGGCCATGTTCCTGTGCGTGGGCGTGCTGTATGACCGCATGCACAGCCGGATGATCAACGACTACGGCGGTGTGGCGAACGTCATGCCGAAGTTCGCCGCTTTCATGCTGCTGTTCTCCATGGCCAATGCGGGCCTGCCGGCCACGTCCGGTTTCGTGGGTGAATTCCTGGTGATCCTCGCGAGCTTCAAGGCCAACCCCTGGTACGCATTTCTCGCCGCCACCACGCTCATCCTGGGCGCGGCTTACACGCTCTGGATGTACAAACGGGTTGCCTTCGGAGAGATGCGCAATCCGCATGTTGCGGAACTCACGGACATCAATCGGCGCGAGACGCTCATTCTGGGCACCTTGGCGGTGGCAGTCCTGGCCCTCGGCCTCTGGCCTGCGCCGTTGCTCGACATGATGCAGGTCAGCATCGACCACCTGCTGCAGCAGGTAGCACAATCCAAAACCTCGATAGCATTGCAGTAGCGTCCTATGAACGACCTCACCCTGATCATGCCTGAGGCCAGCCTGTTGACGCTGGAGTGTGCTGTCCTGCTGGTGGATGCCTTCGTAGGGCGCACCAGACCCGAGGCCACGTTCTGGGCTGCGGTCCTGTCCTGTGTCGTCGTTCTGGCGCAGGTCGCGAGCTTTGTACCCGGGAAGACCCTTTTTGCATTCTCCGGGACCTTCCGCGTGGATGTGCTTGGCGTAGTGCTGAAGACCTTTGTGGTGGCGCTGGTCCTGCTTTCATTCTTCTACGCCCGCGAGCATTTCAGCAAACGGCCGGGCGAACGGCGGGGTGAGTACTATCCCCTCGCGCTGTTCGCGACGCTTGGCATGATGATTCTGGTCTCCGCGAGCAGCCTGCTTACCGTGTATCTGGGACTGGAACTGCTGTCCCTGTCTCTTTACTCGCTGGTCGCGATTCAGCGCGATTCCCTGTCGGCCTCCGAGGCCGGCATGAAATACTTCATCCTCGGTGCTCTGGCTTCCGGTTTGCTGCTCTATGGCATGTCCATGCTCTATGGGGTGGCCGGCACGCTCGACCTGCCCGAACTTCTGGTCAAGATAGACAACCTCGAATCCCAGCGCGTGCTGCTGACCTTCGGTCTGGTGTTCCTCGTGGTCGGGATCGGCTTCAAGCTCGGGGTCGTGCCCTTCCACATGTGGGTGCCCGATGTCTATCAGGGTGCGTCCACCCCGGTGACCCAGTTCATCGGCACTGCCCCCAAGGTGGCTGCATTCGGCATGGCCATGCGTCTGCTGGTGGATGGGCTGGAGGGCCTCGCCGAGAACTGGCAGCAGATGCTGATCATCCTTTCCGTGCTGTCGATGGGACTCGGCAACCTGCTGGCCATCGCCCAGCGCAACTTCAAGCGCATGCTGGCGTATTCGACCATCGCGCACATGGGCTTCCTGTTGCTCGGGCTGATTTCGGCCAGCAGCAATGGTTACGCGGCGTCCATGTTCTACGTCACGCTCTATGCCTTGATGAGCATGGGCGCGTTCGGTTCGATCATCCTGCTCTCGAGCAGCCAAGGTGATGCTGACCAGCTTTCGGACCTCGCAGGTCTTGCGCGCCGCAGTCCCTGGTTCGCCTTCATCCTGCTCATCCTGATGTTCTCGATGGCCGGTGTGCCGCCCTTCGGAGGCTTCTGGGCCAAATGGTCGGTACTGAAAGAGGTCGTGGCTGCCGACTATGTCTGGCTGGCCGGTGCCGCGGTGGTGTTTTCGCTGATCGGCGCGTTCTACTACCTGCGGGTGGTGAAGATCATGTACTTCGATGCGCCCGAGCCCGGCGCGGCACAGGTGCGTTCTTCTGCCGACATGGGCCTGATCCTGTCTGCCAATGGGCTTGCAGTGCTGGTGTTGGGCCTGGTGCCCAACCTGCTGATGCAGGTTTGCCTCGCTGCCGCGATTCCTTACGCGCCCTGAGAACACCGCCGACGCGGGCCGGCCAAGTGGCCGGCTGCAGGGCCAGCCCCGGCGTCAGGCGTAGCCTTTGTCGATGTGGGACGTCCACGCGCCAAGGCGCTGATTGACCCTCACCTCATCACCAGCGGCCACACTGTCGTCCCAGCACATGCTGTCCCGGGCGTGGACCATGATGACCGTGGACCCCATGTTGAAACGGCCAAGCTCCGCGCCACGCGCCAGCGGGACGCCGCCGCCCAGCCTCAGCGTGCGGTGCAGGCGTCCGCGGTAAAGTGGAGCCAGGTCGCAGAATTCCAGGGTCATGCTGCCCACCAGCATCGCGCCCACCATCACCAGCGCAAACTCACTGCCACCGGTGGACTGGCAACGCAAAACCACCCGCTCATTGCGGGCAAAAAGGCCCGGTACGACGCGTGCCGTGCGATCGTTCACGGAGAACAGGCGGCCGGGCACATAAATCACTTCCATCACCCGGCAGTCCGCAGGGCTGTGCACGCGGTGGTAATTGTGGGGCGCGAGGTAAATGGTGGCGAAGGCGCCGCCCTGAAAGGGCGAGGCGCTCAGGGAGTCGGTGCCCAGCAGCGCTTCCAGGCTGTAGTGATGCCCCTTGGCCTGAAAGAGCTGGCCGCCATCGATGCGACCCCTCTGGCTGATCCGGCCATCAGCGGGAGATACCAGCGCGGCACTGTCGCCATCGGGCAAGGGTCGGGCGTCCGGGCGGAGCGCCCGCGTGAAAAAGTCATTCAGGGAGTGGTAGGACCCCGGATCCGATCTGGCAGCCTCATCCAGATTGATCGCGTAATGACGGCGCAGGGTGGCGATCAGGCGACGCACAAGCCATGGCTGCTCCGCACGTGCCAATTCGAACATCAGGCGTGATAGCAGGTGCTGAGGCGCGAGGTATTGCGGCAATACCTTGAGCCGATCCAGCCATGACGCAGCAGAGCCATGCATGGGGGCGGTCTGGGTCAAGGTGCCGCCGCGCGCACTGGAAACTGCAACTCCGTGCGCGACTCCCCGCACCGCAGGGTGAGCGGGACCTCCGCGCCAGGGCACGGGCCGCCCCGGGTTGCATCCGCCGCCGAGGCCGGCCACCGGGTGCCACGGACCGCGTGGCCCCCGGGGCGAGCTCCAGTGTTTCGCGGGACACCATGTGGGCGCGACCTTCCGCGAGCTGCGTCTCGTGGATCATGACGTGATCGAAATAACCAGGACTCTCCGCAGCATCGATCACCAGCAGCGATGAGCCTTCATTGCGCAGCTCCGCATAACCCGCCATCACGCGAGCTCCGGGAGGGGCTTCGCGGATCCAAGGGTGCTCGATGACCAGACCGTCACATGCTTGGGCCAGGCAGCTGGTCAACAGCAAGGGCAAGAGGAGTGGTATTGCTTTCATGTTCAATCCTGCAGGAACTGGATGATCTGACGGATTCTTGCGGCGAGATCCGAAGCTTCATGGGGTGCAGAAAAGACTGCCAGACGCTCGAGACCCGGACCGATGAGCAGGACTGACGCGGTGTGATCGACGGTGTAGTCCTGTCCGGAGCCGAGCTTGACCTGCGTATGCAGGATCCCGAGCTGGCTCGTGAAGGCAGAGAGTCGTGCCGGTGGCGCCGTCGCGGCCCGAAAGCCGCGATCGAAGTGTCCTACATATCGGGCGAGGCCGGCCGGTGTGTCCCGGGCGGGATCGACGGAGACAAACAGGACCTGCCCGTTTTGCGCAAAGTCCGGGTTGTCTTTCAGCAGATCCGTCACTTCGCGCAAGGTGGACAGCGTGGTGGGGCACACATCAGGGCAGTGTGTGAAGCCAAAGAAGAGCAAGGTCCACTTGCCGGCAAGCGCTGCCTCCGTGATTGACGCTCCGTCCGCCCCGTCCAGCATGAACGCTTCGAGGCGGGGCGGGTTCGGCCACAGCATGCCTTCCACCGGAGCAGTCGACTCGGGTGCGGTCTTGCGCGCGAAGTGGATGCCCAGTGCAAAAGCCAGCACCGCGATGATGACGAGCAGGACTGGAGCGGTGCGAACGGTAGAAACCATGCGGGCAGTATATCGGAGAAGCGTGACTACCCTCGACCGCAGCCCCCGAAATTGGTGACAGTTACCCTATTTCCGCGATGGTGGAGATTGGTGACAGCCACCTCGTTTGCGGAAATAGGGTAACTGTCACCAATTTCCCACCAATTTCCGAACTGCGGAAATAGGGTAACTGTCACCAATTTCCGAACTGTGGAAATAGGGTAACTGTCACCAATTTCGGGGCACCAATCTCCTCAGGGGCTGGCGCGGCGACTCAGATAGCGGCGCAGGGCTGCGGCTGTGGACGGATCGTGGTGCGGAGCGACCTCGTTTGCCTGCATGTCCTGCAACAAGGCATCGGCAAGCACCTTGCCAAGTTCCACTCCCCACTGGTCGAATGAATTGATGCCCCAGATCACGCCCTGCACGAAGGTCTTGTGTTCATAGAGGGCGATCAGAGCCCCAAGGGTGCGCGGCGTGAGTGCCTCCATCAGCAGAAGATTGCTCGGCTGATTGCCCGGTGTGGCGCGATGAACGGACAGCCTCGCCTCCGCTTCGCTTGACGTGGCGTCCTGCAGGCTTTCCACCGTGCGCCCCTGCATCAGCGCCTGCGCCTGGGCGAGGCAGTTTGCAACGAGCATGTCGTGGTGTCCGGGCGGCGACAGCGGATTGTGCAGGGCGAGAATGAAATCCACCGGGACCAGACGGGTGCCTTGGTGCAGCAGCTGGAAGAAAGCATGCTGCACGTCCGTGCCCAGCCCTCCCCACAGGATCGGCGCGGTATGCCCGGTCACCGCCTGGTTGTGGTGGGTGATCCGTTTGCCGTTGCTCTCCATCTCGAGTTGCTGCAGATAGGCTGGCAGGTGCGCCAGCCGCTCGTCGTAGGGCACCACCGCAAAGGTTTCGGCACCCAGAAAATTGCTGTTCCAGATTCCGATGAGTGCCAGCAGCACCGGCAGGTTGTCAGGCCAGGGTGTGGTGCGAAAATGCCGGTCCATTGCTTCTGCCCCGGCCAGCAGTTCCTCAAACTTGTCCATGCCGACGGCCATGGCTATCGGCAGTCCGATCGCCGACCACAGAGAGAAACGCCCGCCGACCCAGTCCCAGAGTGGCAGGATGCGTGATTCATCGATCCCGAACTCCCGGGCGCGGTCGGGGCGTGCAGTGATGCCGAGGAAATGCGCAGCCTGCGACCCGGGATGCGGGCAGGACCGGGTCAACCAGGCTTGCGCAGTACGCGCATTGCGCATCGTCTCGCTGGTGGTGAATGACTTGGAGGCGATGATGAAAGCGGTTCGTGCGGGATCCAGTCCACGCAATACGTGTGCGATATCGCCACCATCGACATTGGAGACGAAATGCAGGCGTACCTGTGCCACGGCGTCGTCGCGCAGCGCGGTGCATGCCATGCGAGGTCCGAGGTCGGAGCCGCCGATGCCGAGATTGACCACGTCGGTGATGGGCTGGCCATCAAAGCCGCACCAATCGCCACGGTGCAGGGCTTCCACGAGTGCCCGCATCCGGGTTTTGACCGCGGCGATGGGGGATGCGATTTCCTCGTCCCCCACCCGCAAGCCACCAAGGTCCCGTGCGCGCAGCGCTGTATGCAGCACCGCGCGCTCTTCCGTCGTGTTGATGGACTGGCCTGCGAACATCGCCTCGATGCGTTCACGCAGACCTGCTGACTCCGCCAGGGCGACGAGGAGATCGAGCACGGCTTCGTCGAGCCGATTCTTGCTGAAGTCCAGAGTCAGTTCCGCCGCCTGCCGGCTGAGACGGGCATGGCGTTCAGGGTGTCCCGCAAACGCGGCATCCACACGCCGCACGCGCCACTCTGCCGCGTGCCGCTGCAGCGCCTCTTGCAGATCCTCCCTGGGTGCAGTCATGCCAGATTCCTCCGTCGCGGCCACGGGCGGCTCGCGCATTGCGGGCGGACTATAGCATCGTGCTACTCTGCCCCGGCATGAACCGAGTCACGCGTCTTCTGTCGGTTGTACTCCCTCTGGCGGGCCTTGCGGGAGGCAGTGCAGCCAGCGCCGCAGCAGATCTGGCCGCGCGTCTCAGCGCGCCTCCGGGTTTTGCGGTGACCGTGTTCGCGGAGGTTCGCGCACCCCGTCAGCTGGCCGCCGGCCCTGACGGGCTCGTCTTTGTCGGCACCGCAGGCCCCGGCAAGGTGCTGGCCTTGCGCGACACTGATGGAGATGGCGTTGCCGATGAGACCCGGACGATTGCCAAGGATCTCGACAGACCCGCGGGCGTGGCCTGGCACCAGGATGCGCTCTACATCGGTGAAGTGACGCGGATTACCCGCATACCCAATCTGGCGCAAAGCCTGGCAGCCCCGCCACCGGCCGAGACCGTCCTGGCTGACCTGCCCGACATGCGCGGGCACGCGGTCAAATATCTCGCCTTTGATTCCGAAGGCGCCCTTTATCTGCCCGTGGGCGTTCCCTGCAACATCTGCGAACCTCGCTCGCCGCAGGGCGAGATCCTCCGACTGGCGCCGGGTGAAACGAACGCCACCTCGTGGGCGCGCGGCATCCGCAACTCGGTGGGTCTGGCATTCCACCCGGAGACCGGCGACCTCTGGTTCACTGACAATGGCCGGGACTGGCTGGGGGATGATCTGCCATCCTGCGAGCTCAATCGCGCCACCGGCCCTGGCCAGCACTTCGGCTATCCGTGGCGGCATGGTCTTGCGGTCCAGGATCCGGAGTTCGGCGCCAGGCGGCCCAGCGGTCTTGAGTTCACACCTCCCGCCTTTGAACTCGGCGCGCATGTCGCACCGCTGGGGCTGGCTTTCCATCCGGGCCAGGGCTTGCCGGCTGCCTATCGAAACAACCTGTTCGTGGCCGAGCATGGTTCCTGGAATCGCAGCCGCAAGAGCGGCTATCGCGTCGTGCGGCTGGTGCTCGATGCGGCTGGCGAGAAGGTCATCCAGCATGAACCCTTTCTCACCGGCTGGCTTGACGGACAGCAGGCTTGGGGCACCCCGGCAGATGTTCTGGTGCTGCCCGACGGCTCGCTGCTGGTCTCCGATGATTCCGCACATGTGATCTTCCGGGTCGCATACCGGGGCAACTGATCATGCAGAACGGGCTGCAGCGCGCGCTGGCCGACTTGCGGGCGTCCTTCGCGGAGAGCCTGGTTCACGATGAGCCTACACAGGTGCTGCTCTTCGAGGCCTGGGTCAAGCGCGAGCAATGGCGCCTGCGGGAGGAGGCTCTCCCGTTGCTGGTTGGCACTGACCCGGCGGTGTGGCAGGCATCCCCGCAGTCCCCGCTTGTGCGCGAAGCCGGCGACAGGCTTGCCGTCGCGCTGGCAGCCCGACTGCAACTCGAGGCAGATACCGATGCTCACGTCACACCGCTTGCCTTCCGTGCGGCTGCGGAGGCACTCATGCTTGACCTGCCGCCGGCGCTCGCGAGGCTGCTCGATTTCCTCGCGCGCGTGTTGGCGTCTCAACAGGCCGACACCGCGTCAGCGTCGGCGCAGGGCCTTGCGGATGCGGAGGACCGCCTGACCGTTCTCGGGGCCGCCCTGGCGCTGGTGGTCCGCCATCCCGAGCGTTGCCTGGACGAGGAGGGGTACTACAGCGCCGAGCGCATGGTCGAGGAGATCTTCCGTCAGGCGGTCTACTGGTTTCCTCTGGGACCCCCGGCCTGCGGTGTGGCGGAGGCCGTGTCACTCCTGGCACGTTGGCTTCCGAGGGCTCCGGAACGGACCTAGGCCCGGGCCTTCGAACATGCTAGCGTTCCCACTTCACCTCCGCCGGAGCCCCTCCTGCGGTGCAATCCTTTTCCTTTTCCAACGGATGACATCATGACCGCGCTCCATTCCGATATCGATCCCGGTGGCCTGCTCGAGTACTCGGTGGTCTATACCGACCGCTCCCTCAACCACATGTCCCGGAATTTCCAGGACGTCATGCGGGACATCACCCGGGTCCTGAAGCAGGTCTATCAGGCCCGCGCCGCGATCGTGTTGCCCGGCAGTGGTACCTTCGGCATGGAGGCAGTTGCCCGGCAATTCGCGTCCGGTCAGGACTGTCTCATCATCCGCAACGGCTGGTTCAGTTTCC
>JBDLQR010000106.1:0-12745 GCA_039800485.1 Pseudomonadota bacterium | reverse complement strand
AATCCCGAGATCCGGCAGGATTTCCCCGGTTACCAGCTCATGCAAGGGGCGGGAGACCTCCAGCCGACCTTGGTTGACGCGAAGATGGGAACTGGAGTTGTCGCTTTGGCCGGCATTCATGGGGGCTGATCTCGTCGCTGCAGGAGAGCACAAGGATAACTGCTCCGGGCACGATTTTCCCGGCCCCGCTAGACTGCGCATCCCGACCAGGAGAACCCGCATGCCGCTTGCTTGCATTCGCGCCCTCGTCCTCGCCCTTCTGGGGGCCGTGCTCATGCCGGCCTCCGCACTCGAAATCCTGCTCACCAATGACGACGGTTTCTCGGCGCCGGGATTGCAGGCCATGGCCGAAGCACTCGCCAAGGCGGGTCACACGGTGCGTGTGGTGGCTCCCGAGACTGACCAGAGCGGCACCAGCGCGCGCATCTCCACCGCTGAATTCCGCGTCAGGGAGGTCAAGCCGGGCGTGCATGCCGTAGCCGGCAGCCCTGCCGATGCGGTCTGGGTGGGGCTCGGGGTGTTGTCCACGGATGCCCCGCCTGATTTGGTCGTGTCGGGTTCCAATCGCGGCCAGAACCTTGGCGCCATCACGCATCTTTCCGGCACGGTGGGCGCGGCCGTGATGGCGACACTGAACGGCGTGCCGGCCATTGCGGTCTCGACGGGGCTCGATTTCACCGAACACGCGCAGGACTTTCCCTCGACGATGGATGCCTATCCGCGCACTGCGCGTTTCGTGGTGAGTCTGGTGGAGGCTTTGGCGCGAACGGCGCAATCCGGAGCCTTGTTACCCCCTGGTGTGCTACTCAACGTGAACCATCCGGCCCTGCCGGCACAGGCTCTCCGGCCCGCAGTCTGGGCCGAGCCCGGTGAGGGCTGGGGATATGCGGTCACCCATGTTCCCGGCGAGACACCCGGGACATTCAAGCTGCGCTTCGCCGCGGACGACACGCCTTCGAAGCCGGGAACCGATGCGGATACGGCCCGTTTCCGTGAGGGGCATGTCACGGTCTCCTTGCTGGCCGTGGCGGGACGCGAAACCCGACCCGTGCAGGACGTGCTCGCTGACCGCCTCAGCGGCGTGGTCGAACGCTGATTGTCCGGTGTCTGCGCACAGCCGTGATGCGTAGTTCCGGGCTGGGCCTCGATTGCCCTGTTGTGCTGCCTGCGGGTAGTGTGATCCGGACACAGGAGACCCAGCCCATGACAACGCCCGACCTGCTCAATCCGCGTGGTGACTATCAGGAAATCTACGACCAGGCATTCCGCTATTCCCGTGAACGCCTGCATCCTTTGCTCGCGCGCATGGACGATGAGGACTGGTATCCCCCGCATCTGATGGGTGACCTGGCAGAGGCTGGCTACCTCGGCATCACTGCCCCACCCGAACTGGGGGGCGCCGGACTCGATCTCTTCGCCTCCGGCATGGTGGGCGAGGCCATGTGCTACTGGAACCTCAATGCAAATGCGATCTGGGGACCCCACGAGAACCTCTGCCTCAACAACCTCCTGCGCAACGGCAACGCGGACCAGCAGCGGCGCTACATCCCGGCGCTCTGCCGTGCAGAGATGATCGGTGCACTCGCCCTGACCGAACCCGAGGCCGGCTCTGATGCCCTGGAAGGCATGCGCACCACTGCGCACAGGGACGGCGACCACTATGTGCTGAACGGGCGCAAGCTGTTCATTTCCAACGGCCCCATTGCCGACGTCCTCCTGGTCTATGCCAAGACGGCTCCGGAGCGCGGTGCCAAGGGGATTTCTGCCTTCATCGTGGAAAAGGGGATGCCGGGGTTCGGTGTTGCCCAGCAGTTGAAGAAGATGGGGTGGCGCGGCTGTCCCACGGGCGAACTGGTGTTCGAGAACTGCCGGGTGCCGGCGGCCAATCGCGTGATGGACGAGAACAGTGGCGTAGCCGTGGTGATGAGCGGGCTGGACATCGAACGTGCATTCTTTGCTGTCGGGATCATCGGCGGTGCGCAGCGCGTGCTCGATCTCTCTCTGGAATACGCGGCCCAACGGCGGCAGTTCGGCAAGGCCATCGGCGAATTCCAGATGGTGCAAGCGCAGCTCGCGGACATGTATACCGAGATCGAGGCAGCGCGCCTGCTGTCCTACCGCGCGTTGCTTGCCTGCAATGCCCTGGAGCAGGGCGGAGGAGGCCGCGGTGACCTGCACAAGCTGTGCGCGGCGGCGCTGCTCAAGGCGGGGCGACTGCATGCGGAGTGCACCGAGATGGCGGTGCAGATTCACGGTGGCATGGGTTTCATGTGGGAGACCGAGGTGAACCGGCACTACCGCAACGCGAAGATCTCGGAGATCGGGGCCGGCACCCGTGAAATCCGGCGCATCATCATCGCGACCGAACTGCTGAAAGGCATCACTGCGCGCTGAGGCGTTGCAAACAGGAGGGGAAAACGGAATGGGAACTTTGCAAGGTCAGACAGTGGTGGTGTTGGGCGGCAGCTCGGGTATCGGGCTCGCCACCGCGCTCGCCGCGCAGGCCGAGGGCGCTGAGGTGGTCATCACCGGCCGGGATGCAGCGCGTCTCGCCAAGGCGAGAGCAGCACTGGGCGGAACGGTCAGGACCGGGCAATTCGATGCCGCGCATGAAACGCCCATGCGCGAGTTCATGGAATCACTGCCGAGCATTGATCACATCTTCTCCACCGCCGGCACGCTCGTGAACGATGCAGGGCTGACCCCGGCGCGTAGTCAGTTGCGGCCGGCCATGGGCGTGCGCTTCTGGGCCGCTTTATATGCCTGCAAGTACGGCGCGCCCCGGATGCGCGCGGGCGGATCGCTCGTTTTCATGTCCGGGACTGCCGCAAGGCGCCCGCTGGCCGGGGCCGCGGTGGCCTCGGCATCCTGTGGCGCCGTGGAGTCCTTCGCTCGCGCGATGGCGCTCGATCTCGCGCCGCTACGCGTGAATGTCATTGCACCAGGTTATGTGGACACGCCCCTGTTCGACGCGCTGCTCGGTGAGCAACGTGACGCCGTGCTCGCCGCGGCCGGGTCCAAGCTGCCGGTGGGGCGGGTCGGGCGTGCCGAGGAGATTGCCGATGCGGTGCTCTTCCTCATGAAGAATGCATACGTCAACGGCACGATCCTCACCGTGGATGGCGGCGGCTTGCTGGTCTGAAAGAGACGGTCTGATCCGGCAGTGCGCGGTCAGTCGCTTCGCGCGCGGTTGAACAGCCAGGCACTCAGCAACAGGCACAGCATCACCACCAGCATCAGCAGGGTGGCGAGCGCATTGATCTCCGGCGCCAGTCCCAGGCGTACCTTGGACCAGATGAGCAAGGGCAGGGTGCTGCCGCCCGGCCCGCTGGTGAAGCTCGCGATCACGACGTCGTCCAGCGACAGGGTGAACGCGAGCAGCCAGCCCGCCACCACGCCCGGCAGGATGAGGGGCAGGGTCACATCACGAAAACTTCGCCAGGGTGTGGCGCCCAGATCACGCGCAGCTTCTTCGAGTTGCGGATCCATGCCGGCAAGGCGTGCCTGCACGACCACGCTGACGAAAGCGACCGTGAAACTTGCATGGGCGAGGATGAGCGTGCAGAGCCCACGGCCTTGCGGCCAACCGAAGAGATCCTCCATCCCGGTGAAGAGCAGCAGCAACGACAGGCCGAGGATCACCTCCGGCATCACGAGGGGTGAGGTGCTGAGCAAGGCCAGCAGCGCGCGGCCTCGGAACACACCGCGACGGGCCAGCACGAACGCGAGCTGGGTGCCCGCCAGCACGGCCAGCGTGGCGCTGGTCGCCGCAACCAGCAGACTGAGACCTGCCGCCTGCAGGAGTGCCTCGTTGCTGACCAGGCCGGCATACCAGTGCAGGGAGAAACCGCTCCACACACTCGCCAGACGGTTGGCGTTGAAAGAACCAAGCACGAGCATCGCAAGCGGCACGTAGAGAAAGAGCAGCCCCGACCACAGGCAGAGTCGCGGGAAGGCTCCGGGTCGCACGCGCTCAGGCTTCATGTGTGCTGCCCCAGACGACGCTGCAGGATCTGGTGTGAGGCAAGCACCAGCCCCATGGAGCCCAACAGCGTCAGGGCCAGTGCTGCGGCGATGGGCCAGGCGCGATTGACGAAGAATTCGTTCCACAACACCTGGCCCAACAGCAGCGTGCCCGGACCGCCGAGCAGATCCGGGATGACGAATTCACCGAGCGCCGGCACGAACACGAGCACGGTGCCGGCCATCACCCCGGGGAGTGAGAGCGGCAGGGCGACGCGCAGGAACGCAAGCCAGGGCGGGCAGCCGAGATCTGCCGCAGCTTCGAGCAGTTGCGCATCCAGTTTTTCCAGCGAGGCATGGATGGGGAGCAGCATGAAGGGCAGATAGGCATACACCATGCCGATGAATACGGCCGGGGGTGAGTGCAGCAGCGTGAGTGGCAGGTCCCTCAGGCCCGACCAGATCAGGGCCTGACTCAGCATCCCCTGGGGCGCGAGCAGGCCCATCCAGGCATAGATTCTGAGCAGCAGTGACGTCCAGAACGGCAACATCACCAGCAGCAGCAGGGTGCGGCGTCGTCCAGGAGAACTTGCCGCAATGGCCCAAGCCATGGGGTAGGCGAGCAGCAGGCAGAGCAGCGCAGTGCCGCCGGCAAGTCCCAGCGAGTCCCACCAAGCCTGTGCATAGACGGGGTCTTCCAGCAGCAGGCGGTAACTGTCCCAACGCAGATCGAGCGATGCCGCACCCTCGACGTCGGTGCGCCAGAGCGGGCTGTAGGGCGGTTGTGCCAGGCGTGGTTCGGCCAGTGAGATGCGCAGCACGATCACGAGCGGCAGCAGCAGCAAGCCCAGCGTCCAGGACCAGCACAGCAACATCCAACCGCGGTTCACGCGTCAAGCACCACCAGGGCTTCGGCGTCCCACGAGAGGCCGACCCGGTCCCCTGCCGCTGGCATCCCGCCCGCTGTGGCCGAATCGCTGACCTGGACCCGCCAGACTCGACCGCTCCCGGTTCTGACTTCCAGCACGCTGAGATGACCGAGATAGCTCACGCCCGTGACGGTGCCGCTGTCATGGTTAGGCGCATGATTGCGCGCGTCATCGGGCGTGCCGGGTGGCCCCAGCCGGATCTGCTCGGGTCGCAGGGCGAGACAGAGCGCTGCGCCGCGGGCGTGCAACTTTGATGAACACGCGAACAGCGTGAGGGTGTCGGCTGTCGAGCAGTGGACGTGTCGCTGGTCGCAACGGTCCACGACCGTGTCGATCAGATTCACCCGGCCGAGGAACTCCGCCACTTCGCGTCGGATTGGCCGGGCGTAGATCTCATGGGGGCTGCCGACCTGAAGCAGACGCCCTTGTGACATCACCGCCATGCGCGTCGCCAGCGACAAGGCTTCTTCCTGATCATGGGTGACCAGGATGAACGTGGTGCCGAGTTCGGCTTGAAGCCTTCGCAACTCCTCACGGGTGTTCTCGCGCAGCTTGCGATCGAGCGCGCCCAGTGGCTCATCCAGCAGCAGCAACGGCGGCCGTCGTGCCAGCGCGCGGGCCAGCGCCACCCGTTGCCGCTGGCCACCGGAGATCTGTCGTGGGTAGCGGTCGGCGCAGTCCTCGAGCTGCAGCAGGGACAGCATTCCTGCTACCTGCCGGTTGATTTCCTCGCGTGCCAGGCGCGCCTGTTTGAGTCCGAAGGCGATGTTGTCGCGCACACGAAGATGCGGGAACAGAGCGTAGGACTGGAACATCATGTTCAGAGGTCGCAGGTGCGGAGGATCCTCGGTGATATCGCGACCTTCGAACAGGATGCGACCGGTGTCCGGTGCCTCGAAACCGGCCAGCACACGCAACAGCGTGCTCTTGCCGCAACCGGATGCGCCCAGCAGGCAGAACAGCTCTCCGCGCGCGATGCCGAGGTCCAGCGGGGCCACGGCCATGTGCCCGGCGAAGTGCTTGCTGATCCCGCGCAGCTCCAGCAGGGGATCGCTCATTGCCCGCGTTTGATCCGCATCCACGCCCGACTCGCAAGCCGATCGAATTCGGCCGAGTGCACGGCATTGGGGAAGAGTGCCGCCAAGGTTTCAGGCGACGGGTAAACGGCTGGATCCTCGCGCAGGCCCGGCTCCAGCAGCGCTTGGCTGGCCGGGTTGGCGTTGGCGTAGTGAACATGGTTGCTCAAGTCGGCGGCCACGGTCGGCCGCAGGATGTATTCGAGGAAGCGATAGGCGTTGTCGGGGTTGGGCGCGTCACGCGGGATGGCGATGGTATCCACCCACACCAGGGACCCTTCACGGGGAATGCTGTAGACGATCTCCCGGGAATCTGCAGCTTCCCGCCCACGCTCGCGGGCCATGAGGATGTCCCCGCTCCATCCCACCACCAGACAGAGGCCACCGTTGGCGAGATCGTTGATGTACTGCGAGGAGTGGAAGTAGCGCACGTGGGGGCGTATTGCCGTCAGCACGGCCTCCGCGGCCGCGAGATCCTCCGCATGCTGGCTGTCCACGGTGCGCCCCAGGTAGCGCAGCACCAGCGGCAGGATTTCCGACGGTGTGTCGAGCAGCGCCACGCCGCAGTCCGCAAAGCGCGCGACCACCTCGGGCTTGAACACCAGATCCCAACTGTCCACCGGGGCATCGGCCATGCGCGCCTTGATCAGCTCTTGGTTGTAGCCGATGCCCGTGGTGCCCCACAGCCACGGCAAGGCATGGCGATTGTCCGGGTCGTAGCCGGCCAGGATTTTCATCACCGCGGGATCAAGTCCGGAGAGTCCCGGCAGGCGGGCCTTGTCCAGGGGCTGGAACACGCCGGCGCTGATCTGGCGTGCGACGAAGGAGGCGGAGGGCACCACCAGGTCATAGCCCGTACTGCCGGCCAACAGCTTGGCTTCCAGCAGTTCATTGGAGTCGAAGACGTCGTAGCGCACGCGGATGCCGGTTTCGCGCTCGAAATCCCGCAGGGTGCCGGGTGCGATGTAGTCCGACCAGTTGTAGAGGTTGAGCTCACCCGATGCAGGGGGCGACCCGGCCGGCGCGTCAGTGTCCCCGCTGCACGCTGCGAGGAGGCACACCACGAGGCCGAAGCAGCAGAGGGGGGCGGAACGTTTCATGCGCGCACCCTATGCGAAGCGAACGAGCACCCGCAAGCCGCAGTCAAGTGGCGCAATTCTCCCTATAATCGGGCAACCGGGGAGCTACCCCGTACAGTCCCTGAACCGGCGCACCCGAGCCCGCCCAGCGGCCTCGCCTGCCCCAGAACCCGCAAGAGGTGATCCCATGGCCGAAGCCTACATCTATGACTGCGTGCGTACCCCCCGTGGTCGCGGCAGGAACACTGGCGCCCTCCATGAAGTGCCCCCGATCCAGCTCGCGGCGCAGGTGCTGGCCGCACTGCGCGAGCGCAACCAGCTCGATACCTCGCTGGTGGACGACATCGTCTTCGGCTGCGTCTCGCCGGTCGGCGAACAAGGTGCAGTGGTGCCTCGCGTGGCGGCCATCATTGCCGACTATGACCAGAACGTGCCCGGCAAGCAGCTGAACCGTTTCTGTGCCTCGGGCCTGGAGGCTGTCAACACGGCCGCGTCCCAGATCATGGCCGGGCAATCCGACCTCACGATCGGGGGTGGCATCGAGTCTATGTCGCGCGTGCCCATGGGCTCCGATGGTGGTGCCTGGGTCAGTGACCCGGCAGTGGCCTACAAGTCCTACTTCGCTCCGCAAGGCATTGGTGCCGACCTCATCGCCACCATGCACGGGTTCTCACGCCGCGACGTGGATGCCTACGCCTGCGAAAGCCAGCGCCGCGCGGCGGAGGCCTGGAAGAACGGCTGGTTCCAGCGCTCCATCGTGCCGGTGAAGGACATCCTCGGTGACGTCATCCTCGACCGCGATGAACACATGCGCCCGCAGACCACGCTGGAGGAACTGGGCGCGCTCAAGCCCGCCTTCACCCAGGTGGGCGAGGACTTCGGCTTTGACGCCGTGGCCTTGCAGCGCTATCCCGGTGTGGAGCAGATCGAGCACGTGCACACGGGCGGCAACTCCTCGGGCATCGTCGATGGTTGCGGTGCCGTGCTGCTGGGGACGAAGGAGGTCGGCGAACGCCTCGGCCTCAAGCCACGTGCCCGCATCCGTGCCTTTGCCTCCATCGGTTCCGAGCCGACCATCATGCTGACCGGGCCGGCGCCGTCTGCGCGCAAGGTGCTGAAGCGTGCCGGCATGAACGCGAGTGACATCGATCTCTTCGAGCTCAACGAAGCCTTCGCCTCCGTCGTGTTGCTCTACATGCAGGACATGGGCATCCCGCATGACCGCATCAACGTCAATGGCGGTGCCATTGCCATGGGCCACCCGCTGGGGGCCACGGGCGCGATGATTCTCGGCACGGTCCTCGATGAACTCGAACGGCGCGGCCTCGGCACTGCACTCATCAACCTCTGCGTCGGCGCCGGCATGGGCACGGCGACCATCATCGAGCGCATGAACTGAGACCCTCCATGAACCAGACTCTCTCCCTGGCCGTCGACACTGACGGCATTGCCCTCATCACCCTGGACGTGCAGGGTCGCCCCATGAATGTCGTGACGCCCGCGCTGCTCGAGGAGCTGGGTGCCGCGGTCGAGCGCATCCGTACCGATGCGGCCATCAAGGGCGCAGTGATCACCTCGGCCAAGGCTGACTTCATGGCCGGAGCGGATCTCAAATGGCTGCTCGAAGCCCATGCGCAGATTCACGATGCGCGCACTGCCATGGCGTTTGCCTGGCCGCTCAATCAGCTGTTCCGCCAGCTCGAGACCTGCGGCAAGCCGGTCGCCGCCGCCATCAACGGTACGGCGCTGGGTGGCGGCCTGGAACTGGCGCTGGCCTGTCACCATCGCGTGGCCGCCGACAACCCGGCCACCCGCATCGGCCTGCCGGAGGTGTTGGTCGGGTTGTTGCCGGGCGCCGGGGGAACCCAGCGTCTGCCGCGCCTCATCGGCATTCCGGATGCGCTGCGTCTCATCATCGAGGGCACCCATCTCAACGTTGCCGAGGCAGCGGCGAAGAAGATCGTGCATCAGGTGGTACCGCCCGAGTCGCTGGTCGCCACGGCCAAGGCTTGGGTGCTCGAGCACGGCAATGCCGTCCAGCCCTGGGATGCCAAAGGCTTCAAGGTGCCCGGCGGCGCGGGCGGCATGGATCCACGCAGCGTGCAGACCTTCATGGGGGGCACGGCGCTGGTCGCCAAACGCACCAACCACAACTATCCGGCACCGATAGCCATCATGTCCGCGGTGTATGAAGGGACCCAGGTGCCCATCGATACCGGGCTCAAGATCGAGTCCCGTTATCTGTCCACCCTGCTGCTCTCACCCGTGACACGCAACATGATCCGCACCTTGTTCGTGAACAAGGGCGCGGCAGAAAAGGGCGCACGACGTCCCGCCGGGGTACCGGCGAGCAAGGTCACCACCCTTGGCATCCTGGGTGCTGGCATGATGGGGGCGGGCATCGCCTATGTCTCCGCCAAGGCCGGCATGCAGGTCAAGCTGCTCGACACCTCGGCAGAGAAGGCCGCCAAGGGCCGCGAATACACCGAAAAACTGGTGGAGAAAGATGTGGCTCGCGGGCGTCTGACGCCGGTCAAGGCCATGGAGATAGTCACCCGGATCACGCCGGTCACTGATTACCAGGCGCTTGCAGATTGTGAGCTCGTGATTGAAGCCGTGTTCGAGGATCGGGGCATCAAGGCTGATGTCACGCGCAAGACGGAAGCTGTCATCCCGGCGGGCGCGGTCTTTGCGAGCAACACCTCCACGCTGCCGATCACGGGACTCGCGGAAGCCTCGGCCAGGCCCGCCCATTTCATCGGCATCCATTTCTTCTCGCCAGTCGAGAAAATGCCTCTGGTGGAGATCATCGTCGGGCGCGAAACCGCACCGGAAACCTTGGCGCGCGCGATCGATTACGTGATGCAGCTGCGCAAGACACCGATCGTGGTCAACGACTCCCGTGGCTTCTATACCAGCCGTGTATTCGGCACCTTCACCAACGAGGGCATGACCCTGCTGCAGGAAGGCGTGAGCCCGGCACTCATCGAGAATGTGGCCAGGCAGGCCGGCATGCCGGTGGGTCCGTTGGCAGTGCTCGACGAGGTGACGCTCGAGCTCGCCTACCATGTGACCCAGCAGACCCGACGCGATCTGGGTGATGCCTACCGACCGCTCTCCGGCTGGCCGGTGTTGCAGAAGATGGTCGAGGAGCTGAAGCGCCTCGGCAAACGCCACGGGCAGGGTTTCTATGACTATCCGGCGGAAGGCCGCAAGCGGCTGTGGTCAGGCCTCGCGGGCGCATTCCCGGTAGCGGCTACCCAGCCCGAGCCGGAAGAGGTGCGCAAGCGGTTGCTGTATATCCAGGCACTCGAGACCGCGCGCTGTGTGGAGGAGGGAGTCGTCACTGCGGCCGCTGATGCGGATCTCGGTTCGATCCTCGGGTGGGGTTTCCCGGCGTGGACGGGCGGCACACTCTCCTTCATCGAGACCGTGGGCCTCGCGGCCTTTGTTGCCGAGTGCAAACGCCTGGCGGCCCGGTACGGGGAGCGTTTCGCACCATCGCCATGGCTCGAAGCGCGCGCCGCGCGCGGCGAGACCTTCCACTGAGTACCGTCCTGAAAAAAAACAATGCAAGGGGAGTCCACGCATGAGCATTGACGCCAACAAGCAACTGGTCACGGATTTCTGGGCGGCGTTCTCCGCCGGGGATTTCGCGCGTGCGCTGTCCATGATGGCTGAAGACGCCACCTGGTGGGTGGCAGGGACCTTCGAGTTGTCAGGCACCTATACCAAGGCCCAATTCAAGGACCTGCTGGGCAATGTGACGTCCGCTCTCCCGCAGGGGATCAAGGTCACACCCAAGATGCTGACTGCGGAGGGCGACCGTGTATCCATGGAAGCCGAGTCCTGGGGGCCACATGCCAACGGCAAGGTCTACAACAACTTCTACCACTTCATGCACGTGATCCGGGATGGCAAGCTCGTCGCGGTGCGCGAATACCTCGACACCATGCATACCCGGGATGTGTTCTTCGGCTAGTGCAGCTTGATTTCCGGCCGCAGCCGCCGCCGGAAGAAGTTGGCCAGCATCAGCAGGCTGACTCTTGGTCCTCCGAACAGCGCGAGCTGGTGCATCTTGTAGAGTGACAGATACACCAGCCGCGCAATAAAGCCTTCGATCATCACCGAGCCCATGAGATTGCCCATGAGGCTGCCGACGGTGCTGTATTTTCCGAGCGATACCAGCGAACCGTAATCCTGGTAGCGGTATTCGAGCAGCGGCTTGTCGGCGAGCAGCCGGTTGATGTTCTTCAGCACGAGGCTCGCCATCTGATGCGCTGCCTGGGCGCGTGGCGGGACGTTCACTTCCCTGCCATGCCACTGGCACGCGCAACAGTCGCCCAGCGCGAGGATGTTGCGATCCCGGGTGGTCTGCAGGGTCGGAGTGACCACCAGCTGGTTGATGCGATTCGTCTCCAGACCCGCGATGTCCTTGAGGAAATCGGGGGCCTTGATTCCTGCAGCCCAGACTCTCAGGGCGGCCGGCACAAAACGCCCGTTATGGGTGGAGATCCCGGTGCTGGTCACCTCCACCACGCGGTGGGCCAGCAACACCTCCACATCCAGACGACGCAGTGCGGCCAGGGTGGCCGAGGACAGCCGCCCGGGCAGTCCCGGCAGCAGCGAGTCCGAGGCCTCGATGAGGTGAATGCGGATGTCCGAGGGTTTGACCTTGTCGAGGCCATAGGCGTGGAGCAATCGCGTGGCCTGGTGCAACTGGGCCGAGAGTTCGATCCCCGTGGCGCCACCGCCGACGATGGCCACATCCAGTTGGCCCTCCTTGGGTCCGCCCGTGGCGTGCGCGTGCAGGTAGGCTTCCAGCAGCCGGTTCTGGAAGACCTGCGCCTGGGCCATGGTGTCGAGAAAGAGACAGTGCTCGGCTACACCCGGGATGCCGAAATCGTTGCAGACGCTGCCCACGGCCATCACGAGGATGTCATAGGGCTCGGCGCGCGCGGGCATGACCTCCTCGCCTTGCGCGTTGTACATCGGTGCAATGCGTATGCGTCGGGCTTCCCGGTCCAGACCGTCCACGCGTCCGAGGATGAAACGGAAGTGGTTCTCGCTCGCCTGGGCGAGGTAGTCGAGTTCGTCGTCGTGGGAGTCCATGGTGCCCGCCGCCACTTCGTGCAGCAGGGGCTTCCACAGATGGGTGCGGGTGGCGTCGATGAGCGTGATGTCGGCGCGACGTTTGCGTCCGAGCGAACGACCTAGCCGGGTCACGAGTTCGAGTCCCCCGGCGCCGCCGCCTACCACCACGATGCGGGGACGCGATGCGTCCGATGCAGAGCCGGTCATGACAACCTCGAAGGACAGGGGGAATGGCCCATAGCATAGCCGTTTTGCGGGCCGGGCAAGTCAACTGCGAGGCGAGAGGACGGCCCCGGGCGACGCTCACGCGCCGCCCGGAGAGACTGGCGGGTCAGCGGGCTGCGATCTCGGCGAGGATCGGACGCAGGTACTCCATGAACTTCACCGGGTTCTCGCTCATCGGGAAGTGGCCGTTGTCGGTCATCTCCTGGAACTTCGCGCCCTTGATGCGAGCGGCCAGTGCGCGCGTGTCGGCGGGACTGGTCGCAAAGTCGTATTCGCCGGTGAGGAAGTAGACGGGAATCCGGCTGGTGTCTATGCGCTCGACCACCTTGTGACCGTCGTAGTCCACGGAGTAGTAGTACAGATCGCCCTTGAACACCAT
>JBDLQR010000105.1:0-3041 GCA_039800485.1 Pseudomonadota bacterium | reverse complement strand
AATGCAGGCGTCAGAACAGGATCTGGGGAAGCAGGGTAGCCATTTGGGGAAACGCAACCAGCAGCACCACGAAGACCAGCATGATCGCGAAGAAGGGAAGCGCAGCCCGCGATACAAAGCCAAGATCACGACCCGACATCATCTGCATGATGAAGAGATTGAGCCCCACCGGAGGGGTGACCATGGACATTTCCACCATCAGAACCATGAAAACACCGAACCAGATCAGGTCGATGCCAGCTGCCTGTACCGTGGGCAGCAGGAGCGAACTCGCCAGCACCACGATCGATACGCCATCGAGGAAGCAGCCCAGAATCGCAAACAGTATTGTGAGTGTCAGCAGCAGGCCATTGGGCGAGAGTGCAAACGAATCGATGAACTTCGCGATTTCATGTGGCAGGCCGGTGAAGTCGACTGCTGCCGACAGAAACATCGACCCCATGATGATGAAAGCGATCATGCAGGAGGTGCGGACGGCCTCGCGAATGCTCTCAATAAACGTGGTCCAGCTGAGTGTGCCGGAGACGGCTGAAAGAATGAGCGCACCCGCCACGCCCAGCGCGGCCGATTCTGTGGGCGTGGCAATGCCTGTATAGATGGAGCCGATCACCAGCGCGATGAGCAGCACCACCGGAATCAGATGTCGGCTGCTTCTCAGCTTCTCGATAAATTTTGAGCCGGGTTCGGCGGGCGGCATCTGACTTGAATGGGTGAGCGCCCAAACCATCAGATAGCCCATAAAGAGCAGCATCAGCACAAGGCCCGGGACGATACCCGCGGCAAACAGCTTGGCAATGGAGACCTCGGCCGACACGCCATACACGATGAACGTGATCGACGGCGGGATCATGATGCCCAGCGTGCCGGCGCTGGTGAGGGCGCCCATGCTGACGCTTGCCGGGTAACCGCGCCGCTGGAGTTCGGGCAACGAGATGCGTCCGATGGTGGCCATGGTGGCGGCAGACGATCCGCAGGCGGCCGCGAAGATGCCGCAGCCCAGTACGTTCACATGCAGCAATCGGCCGGGCAGCCAGCCCAGCCAGGGTGCGAGTCCGCGAAACATTTCGTCGCTGAGGCGGCTGCGAAAAAGGATTTCGCCCATCCAGATGAAAACCGGCAGCGCAGTGAGGGTCCAGCTTGCGCTGCTGCCCCAGATGGTGGTGGCCATGATGCTGCCAGCCGGTGAAGTGGTGCCAGCGAAAAAAACGAAGAGACCGGTTCCCAGGAGCGCCACGGCGATCCAAAGCCCGCTGCCCAGCATCAGGAGCAGAACCAGCAGTACGAGCGTGGCGAAATGCCCCGGATCCATGGCGCTCAGACCGCAGACGGCTGATCGCCGCCGCGTGGGTACAGCGTGGTTTCATCGATCAGATGACACACCAGGCTGTCGACCAGGCTGACCCAGAGCGCCAGCACCCCCAGCGCCATCCAGAGTTGCGGGATCCAGAGCGGAATGGCGACTACGCCCTGTCCCATTTCATTGAACTGCCAGGAGTCCCACACCATGGCGCAGGTCCACCAGCAGAAGTAACCGCTGATAAGGCTTGCGATCGCCAGACAGCCCCGCTCGACCCAGCATTGCGCCGCCGGAGGCAGCCGGTCAAGGAGGAGCGCCACCCGGATGTGGCCGCCGGTATTGAGCGTGTAGGCGAGCCCGAGGAACGACGATGCGGCCATGGAATAGCCGGCGATTTCAGCCGTCCAGGACACCACCACGCCGGCCGCACGTGCGCCGATCTGAAGCAGGACGCAGGCCACGATACCCACCAGCGCGAGGCCGGACAGGACACCACACCCGGTGTAAAAACCGTTCAGCAGTCTGCGCATGAGGCAACGACCTGCCAGACCGATTTAACGCCGGCCCGCCAGGTACTCCTTGAGGACGGCTGCGCCGTCGGGTCCGGCGCGCTTTTCCCAATCCTGGGCGAGCCGCTCGCCGACCTTGCGCAGGTCGGCCACGAAGGCGGCGTCCGGGGTGAGAATGGTGACGCCCTCCTTGACCAGGCGCGCCTTGGTTTCCTCGCCCTCGCGCTTGCTCCAGTCCCAGCCGCGCTTTTCTGCGTTGGCCGATGCCGTGAGGATGATTTGCTGTAGCTCTGCGGGCAGACCCTTGAAGGTGGCCGTGTTGATGATGATGGTGTCCTTGGAGTGGGCAGCCTGAAAGTCGATGAAGAACTTCGCGTAATCCCAGGACTGGGTGGCAACCGCGGTGGTGGAGGACGTGAGCGTGGCATCAACGATCCCGACCGTAAATGCCTGACTCAGTTCCGAGGCCTGCAGCACAGTGGGCGTGGCGCCCACGAGCTCGGCGAAGCGCGAGGCGGCCGGGCCCCAGCTGCGGTGCTTCATGCCTTTGAGGTCTTCAATTTTCGTGATGGCCTTCTTGCTTACCATGCCCATGCCGGGGAAGGGTACGGTGTAGAGGATGGTGATGCCCTGTGCGTTCAGGCGTTTGTCGAGGTAGGGTTTGGAAAGTTTCCAGAGTCGGGCGGCCGATTCATAGCCGCTGTCCAGGAACAGGATGCCGTCGATATCGAAGAACGCATATTCATTGCCGTAGGCGGGCAGGTTGGTCTCCGCGATCGGCACCTGTCCGGTTTGAACGGCTCGCTTGATTTCGGGCAGTTTGAAGAGCGAGCCGTTCGAATGCACTGTGATGTCGATTCGGCCGTTGGACGCACTTTTTACTTCGTCGGCGAACATCCGCGTGTTCTTGGTGTGGAAGCTGCCGTCTGCGTAAGGGGTGGGCATGTTCCACTTGTACACCTGCTGGGCGCAGGCCGGACCCGCGGCCAGCGCGATCGCGCCAGCCAGGACATGAAACAGCGAGCAGCGTTTGACGGGGTTCATCGGGAAGGCCTCCGCAGTTGAAGTGAGGTTCAGAGCTCGTTGAACCAGACCACTTCGTCAAAGAATTTGTTCGGCTTGGTAAAGAAGGAAATCGACAAGCAGCCATTCGGTGCATGCGCAATGTGCGTATTGCCACCCGGACGCCACACAAAATTGCCTGCAGTGGCCGATCCTTGCTCGTCATCGAGGCT
>JBDLQR010000104.1:0-4069 GCA_039800485.1 Pseudomonadota bacterium | reverse complement strand
TGATTGTCATCGACCAACGAGTGCCGCTCGAAGCCGAGGCTGACCAGCGGATTGTGGCGCTGCACGGCGACTTCCCGCGCGGCCTCCGCCGCAAGGATCGCCGTGCGCGCTTCGCGCACATCACGGCTGCGCAACGCTGCGAGCAGCCCCAACCGCGGGGGATTCAAGGTCCCTGGCGGCCACTCTGCTGTCGGGTCGAGCCGCTTGAGCGCCTCACCCAGTGCGTCGTCCTCAAGACGCGCTGCTGCGAATTCGCGAGGCGCCTGTTCGAGATCGAGGTTTTCCTTCACATAGGGTCGCGGGGAGCAGGCGGACAGAAACATCAGAAGCATCAGCAGCACCTGGCTGCCGATCCGACCAATGGGGTCCCGTCCACGCAACGCGCTGTGCGGAAAAGTCGGTCTCAGAGTCATGTTCCGGCAGGGTCGCATCGGCCTTGTGGCCTCAGGTAGTCCAGGCAAGCGTGTTCCGCAGTCACTCTTTTGCGAAAACTTCCGTATCGATGGTGACAGTGCCGTTGAACCATCGCTCCATGGCTGCTGCATCCATGCGCGACCAGTCGGGAATTTCCCGCACCAGTGCATTTCCGAGCTGACGACCGAAGCGCACCAGACGATTATTGGCCTCGGTTTGGGCATCACTCCATACGGTCAACGCCGCATCGACTTCCTCGGCCGTCTCCAGCGCATTGCGCAGGGCAATCGCATCCGTCACGCCCTTGAGCGCACCCGTGCCGGTGTGTGGGCGGGCGAAGGCGCCCGCATCTCCGGCCAGGCAGATGCGGCCGACTCTGTAGGCTGGAATCTCGCAATCGCAGATGGCGTAGGCATAGGTGTCCTCGCTCTGCGCCACGATATCGGCATAAAAGGCCGGCAGCTTGTCGCGCGCACCGGTCTTGAGATCGGCCTCGGCATGCAAGGCCATGGCGCCGGGCGGCAGGGATCCCTCATGTACCCTGCCCGCACGATCCACCATGAAAGACTGCAGGTCTGCCACGGGCAGATACATGCCCCAGTTGACCAGACGCTCACCGACGCGCGTGCCACCGTTAGGACCCGGCACGAAATAGAAAATGCCGTGACCGCCCTCATAACCGACCGCATGAATCCCGGACTCCAGCGGCGCAGACTGTTTCAGGCGATGCTCGGGCAGGCTGCCCCGCCACAGCACATAGCCGGCATAGTCTGTTGCAATCTCCGGGAACAGCGTGCGTCGGCCGAGAGAGGCATAACCATCCGCACACACCACAAGATCAAACTGTGCAGATGCGCCGTCCTCCAGCAGCACACGCACCTTGTCGCGCGCGTCCTCCAGCGCGGTCACGCGGCAACCGGTGCGGTAGACGCCTTCGGGCACACGCGCCCGCAGGTTCCGGTAGAGCATGCCCCAGTTGAGCAGTCTGAGCGTAGTGGGTTGTGCCCAGGCAAGATGGCCGAGTTCAGGTTCCGCGGAGCTGCGCCAGCGCCGAACGAAACTGCCGGCGTGGAAATAGGGAACATCAGCGCCTATCAGATCGCGTGCCACATAGGCTTCGACCGCGGAGGGCGGGATCCCTATCCCCGCACCGCGATCCTTGAGCTCCTCGCCGCTGCGCTCGAACAGCGTGACACGTGCACCTCCCCTGGCAAGCTCCGCCGCGGCACTGCAGCCGGTGATCGAGCCCCCAATCACCGCGACGTCTAGAGCGGACAGGACGCTGTTCATTTACGGCTCCGGGAAGTGTGCCTGATCGAGGCGTGACGAAGGCGGCCTTGCGGGGCCTGCAGCGCACAGGCCCGCCCAAGCAGTTCTGTTCAGTCAAGTATCGTGCGCGCCAACTCTTCGAGCTGGGCCAGCACATCGGCCTGGTTGCCCTGATCAAGCCACACCACCGCGTTGTCTGCACCGGCCTCCGCGAGCGCCTTGATGCCCTCACGGGACCGGAACATGCCGGGGGCGGCAAAGGCGCAGATTTCCAGCTCCTTGGGATTGCGGCCGATGCGCTCGGCGTTGCGCGTGATTTCTGCGCGCCCCTCGACGAGTTCCTTGGGATCCACCACGAAGGGCAGCCAGCCATCGCCCCATTCCGCGACGCGCCGGTACACATTGGGTGAGCCGATGCTCCCCAGCAGCACCGGCGGATGCGGGCGTTGCACTGGCCGCGGCAAGCAGATGGAGGGCGGGAAGTTGTAGTACTTGCCTTCATGCCCGACGTATTCGCCCGTCCAGAGTTTTTTCATCACATGGACGGCTTCCTTGGTCTGGGCCCAGCGGTGGGGGAAGTCTCCCCCCATGAGCGTGCACTCCGGTTCGTTCCAACCGGCGCCGATGCCGTAGACGAAACGTCCACCGGAGTAATGATCAAGCGTTGCTATTTCCTTGGCGGCAAGGATCGCATTGCGTTCGGGGACCAATGCCACGCCCGTGCCGAGACGGATTTCGCGGGTAGTGGCCGAGGCCCGCGTCAGGGCAATGAGCGGATCGGGCATGCGGAACAGATAGTCCGGCGGCGGCTCATCTGCTTGCTTGCCCGGATACACATCCGCCGAGCCCTGCGGAATGACCGCGTGCTCCGGCAGCCAGTAGGACTCGAAGCCCAGCTCCTCCGCGCGCTTGGCGACCACCGCGGGATCGCCGCCCGGGGTGTCGGCCATGACATGAAAAACACCTACCCCGATTCCACTCGATTTCTTCTTCATTGCTCCCCCTGAATCATTTTCTTGTTGTTCGTTGACCCGCAGCCGGCCGTCTCACGCAAATTCGAAGGCCGCGAGCTCTGGCTTCTTCATTTCTTCGAAGAAACGATCCCGGCTCCAGGGCCAGCTGGCAGGCACCCCATGCTTGTCGAGGTACCAGCTGCGGCAGCCGGTAGACCAGATCGATTTCTTTGCAGCTTCCCGCCGCAGATTTTCCCAGGTCTCGGCGGCCTGCCGCCGCACCGCGATCTCGCGGCAATGCCGGGTACGGGCCTCGGCCATCAGGTCGAGGATGTAAGCCACCTGCGCCTCGGCGATCGAGATCAGCGAAAAGTTGCCGACCGGGCCGTTCGGTCCGTTCAGCATGAAGAAATTCGGAAACTCAGGAATCGAGATCGACATGTAGGCGATCGGGTGGTCTTCCCAGGCATCATCCAGGTTCAAGCCGTTGCGCCCGAGTACCGTAGTCGGCCGGATGAAACTGTCCGCCTTGAAGCCCGTGGCAACCACCAGCACATCAAGATCGTGCAGCTTGCCATCGGCCGTGCGCACCCCTTCCGGCTCCACACCGACGATGCTCTCCGTGATGACGTTGGCATTCGGCTGGGTGATGTTCTGGTAGAAGTCGGGCGCAAAGATCAGGCGCTTGCAGCCCGCGCGATAATTGGGGCGGAGCTTCTCGCGCAGCACCGGATCCTGCACGTTGTCTTCCAGATTCTTCAGACAGGCCGCCTCGATTTCAGCCATCTCGCGTGAGTCGGCATCGATGACTGCGTCCGAGAAGGCCCTGAAGTAGCCGTTGGCCTCGACCTTGAGCTGCTCGATTTTTTCAGGGTCGTTGCGGAAAGCAGCTTTCTCTTCCTCGGTGTAGCGGCAGTTTTCGATAGGCATGACCCACTGCGCGGTGCGCTGGAAGAGATCAAAACGACCTACCTTCTTCACCAGTGCCGTTGCAATCTGGATGGCCGTGGAGCCTGTTCCGATGACGCCGACGCGCTTGCCCTCCAGCGGCACGCTGTGGTCCCAGCGCGCCGTATGAAAGCAGGCGCCTTTGAAAGTCTCGAGACCGGGGATGTCCGCAACGTTCGGGTGATGCAACACCCCGGTGGCAGCCACCACGATGTCGGCAAAATCTTCGTGACCCGTGGACGTCTTGAGATGCCAACGTCCATCCTCGTACGCGCAGTAGGGAACGGTTTCATTGAAGCGGATATGGGGAAGCACGTCGTATTTGCGCGCGACCCGCTCGAAGTAGGCCTGGATTTCCGGCCCTGGCGCGAAAGTCTGGCTCCAGTCGGGATTGGGTTCGAAGGAGTAGGTATAAAGGTGCGCTGGCACATCGCAGGCCACACCCGGATAGGTGTTCTCGCGCCAGGTGCCACCTACCCGGTCGG
>JBDLQR010000103.1:0-8904 GCA_039800485.1 Pseudomonadota bacterium | reverse complement strand
CCCTCATTCACGCCTTCCAGGCCGCGCCAACTCCCGGTCGGCATCGACTTCTTCGAAGCCATCCGCCAGAACGACCTGCTGGTGCACCACCCCTATGAATCTTTTTCACCGGTGGTGGAGCTTTTGCGACAGGCCGCCGCGGATCCCGATGTGCTCGTGATTCGCCAGACCCTGTACCGCACAGGGCCAGACTCACCGATCGCCAAGACGCTGGTGGAGGCCGCCCGCGCGGGCAAGGAAGTGACGGTAGTGGTGGAACTCAAGGCGCGTTTCGATGAAGAGGCCAACATCGAGCTTGCCACCCGCCTGCAGGAGGCCGGGGCACACGTCGTGTATGGTGTCGTCGGTTACAAGACCCACGCCAAGATGATTCTCATCGTGCGGCGCGAGGGCAAGCAGCTGCGCCGTTATGTGCACCTGAGCACCGGAAACTACCACCCGCGCACGGCCCGCCAGTACACGGACTTCGGGTTCTTCACCTGCGACAATACGGTCGGCATGGATGTACAGAAAATCTTCCACCAGCTCACTGCGCCCGGTCGGGCGCTGCGCCTGAAGAAGCTGCTGCAGTCGCCCTTCACGCTGCACCAGAGCATGGTGTCGATGATCGAACGCGAGGCCGCGCATGCCAGCGCCGGCCGGCCCGCGCGCATCGTCGCCAAGATGAATTCCCTCATCGAGATCAATGTGATCAAGGCGCTGTATGCCGCATCCCAGGCGGGTGTGAAAATCGAACTCATCGTGCGCGGCATCTGCGCGCTGCGCCCCGGCTTGCCCGGAATCTCGGACAACATCCGCGTCCGCTCGATTGTCGGGCGCTTTCTGGAACATTCGCGCATCTTCCATTTCCAGAACGATGATGAACCCGAGGTGTACCTCTCCAGCGCAGACTGGATGGGGCGCAACTTCTTCAACCGCATCGAAGTGTGCTTCCCGGTCGAGGACAAGCGCCTGCGTGACAGGGTCTTGCGCGAGGGGCTTGAGATCTACCTCAACGACAATACCCGCGCCTGGTTGCTGGACGCGGAAGGCCAGTACCACCGCGTACGAGCGGGCGGCAAGCCGCGGGACGCGCAGGCCCAGTTGCTGGCCAAGCTCGCGGAGTGAGCGATATCTGACGGGATCTGATTGGCTCAGGTGGCCAGCGGTTGCGCCAACCGCCGCACCAGCCAGAGGATGCGTTCGAAAATGCCGGTCGCGACGAACAGCGCCTGACGTTCTTCCTTGCCCTCGCCGGCCTGCGCGAGCAGGGCGCTGCGAATCTGCTCCATGAGATCACTGCGATCGGACGTCAGTTCCTGCAGGATTTCCCCGTTTTCCTCACCTGCGGCCAGCTGATCTGCCAGCAGGCCGAGAATCAGATGCAGTGATTCAGTCATCGAGGACGCGAGGCCCTCATACCCCTCTTCCCGACCCAAGGTCTCCACATAGCCATGGAGCGCATCGAGCAGGGAACGGAGGGTTTCATTGCGCCCCTGCAGCGCAAAGATACGCGCCACCCATTCATCCGCCCCACCTTGTGCGGTGGTCTCGGCGATGAATTCGGCGATGCGCGTGCTGAGTGCGCTCGCACCCTGATGCCAGGCTTCGCCAGACAGGACTTCGGCTTCCGGATCCACCTCGAGTCTCAGGGGGTCGAGCGCGCGCGGGAGCTCCCTGATCAACTCCCGTTGCTCCCGGTCTGCGAGTGTGAGGGCCGTCTCGGGATAACGCGCAGCATCCGCATAAAGGTGCCGTGGCGTGAACCGGCTCCCTGCCGCGTGCGAGCCGGCGAGATGCTCCACCAGTACCAGCGCTTTCGACTGCAGGAGCCCCCCCGTCAGAGCTCCGGTCAGTTGCAGGAGCAGGTAGAGACAGGCCACGAGGGTAGGCACGGGCACCGTAAGGTCTGTCACGCCGGCCAGCGCGGCCGCCGGATCAGGAAAGACCAGCAGCCAGGGCAGCACTACCATTACACCCAGCACCTTCACCACGCACTGCCACAAGGCCAGCTGGCGTGGCACCCCCACCAGGTGTGAGGTCACGAGTGCAACGCTCAAGCCTGAGCCCAGGCTCGCACCGCAGACCAGCAGCAGCGCTTCGCGGATGGGCAACACCCCGGACAGATTCAAGGTCACCGCCAGCACGCTGACGGTGGCGGACGATTGGGCAATCAAGGTCACGATAAGGCCGATCAGCACCGCGACCGCGGGTGATTCCGCCGAGAACTCGAAGAATTCGATCACCCAAGGCGACGCTCGCAACACCGCCGCACCGTCCTTGATGAGACCAAGGCCCAGCATCAGGATCCCGAGGGCAAAGGCCAGGGTTACCAGGTGGCGCGCCGTAGGATGACGATTGAGGTTGAAGAGATAGGCCAGAGCCACACAGGCAACGGCGTACAGGCCAATCAACCGGACATCCACTGCGGCCAGAAACACCAGCAGCGAAGTCCCCACACTGGCCCAGGCGCTCAGCGTCATGGCGCCCGCAAGCGTGAGCGCGCCCGCGTCCAGGAGCCCGATACAGATGAAAGCCGCAGCGCTCGTGCTCTGGGTCAGCGAGCCGAGCACCACCCCGGTCAGCGCGGCAGACGAAGCACCGCCGGTGACTCGCCCGAGCAAGGCACGGGCGCGGCGCCCTGCCACGGCCTGCATGCCCTGGGACAGCAGATGCAGTCCGCTGAGGAAAAGACCGAGACCAGCAAGACTGGCGGCCGTCTGACTCATTGCTCGAGGCCTCAGTCGCGCAGCTTGCGCAGCGCGCCGAACAGCGCCAGACCGACGATCACCAGTGCCGCCGTCAACACCGCCAACAAGGTCGTGCGCAGGGCCTGATAACGTTCACCCATCTCAACGGACAGCGCTGTGCGCTGCTGGGCAGCGAGGTCGCTCAGTGTGGCACTGAGGGTATCCAGTCGCTTCTCCAGCGCCCGATCGATGCCGCGCACCTGACGATCGACCAGCCCCGCCTCCGCCAACGGCAATCGGTCGCGCGCCGCGAGCACGCCGGAGAGGGCACTGTCATACACTTTGCCAAGGGCGCGGAAGTCCCCCTTCAGGGCCTCCACTTCCCGCGCATGGCCGGCAAGCTTGAGGTCGCCAACTTCCAGGGACAACTGGCCGAGGATCTCGTCTACGCGTTCACGCCGGGCATGAAAAGCTGTTTTGTAATGCTGGAGTTCATCGGGTTCTTCGCCGCGCAGGAGGATGTTCTTCCATTCCTGCACCTGGATCTTGAACTCCACCTGCGCCTGCGTGCCAAGACGCGCTGCCTCACGCAGGCCTTCCGTTTCCGCAATGCCGTGGTTCCAGGCCCGATTCACGGACCAGATGGAGAACAGCGACAGCACACCCACCACCACCAGCACCCCCACCAGTGTGGTGGAAACCGAGATCAGCGCACTGCGCAGGAGCGAGGTTCGGAGTCTGAGCGCAGGGGTATTCATGGGAGCAACCTACAGTGCAAATGTGACCGCTTGGTGTCCGGTAGTCAGCGCAGGCGCAGCTTCAGGCCCGCAGCCTTGAGGAAACCTGCTTCCTGTTCGAGGTCGGCAGCGACCAGTGCATGGTCATCGAGCCACAGCTTGGGCAGTACAAGCCGCAGATTCGTATCCTCCACGGTGAGCGCCATGGCCGGCAATGCCTGCGCCCGGCGCGCCCTGTGCAGCACCACGGCAAGTCTCAGCAGCACGCTCAGTCGCCGGCAGGGTTCGCGCTCCGGCTCCGGCAGCTGGGCGAGTTCCGCGAGAGGGAATTTGCGCCTGTGGGCGCGTACCAGAAAGCCCAGACGCCGCTGCTCGCCGCGCGAGAACCCCGGCATGTCGAGATACTGCAGGAGGTAGGCGCCATGTTTCTGGTACTGGGAATGGGACACGCTGGAGCCAATCTCGTGCAGTCGTGCGGCCCAGCGCAGCAGCTGCCGATACGCCGGATCTGCCAGATCCCAAGCCTCGGCCACGGACAGGTAGAAGGCGTCGGCGGTCGCCGAGACACGGGTGGTCTGGGCTGTCTCCACCTGGAAGCGCTGCGCCAGCGCTTCCACCGTGTGATCACGGATGTCTTCATGCTCGATGCGCCCGACGAGGTCATAGAGCACGCCTTCCCTGAGTGCGCTGGTGGAAACCTGCATCTGTTCGATGCCGAGCTCCTCGAAGGCGGCCATCACCACGGCGAATCCGCCGGGGAACACCGGGCAGCGGTCCTCACGGATGCCGAAGCGCGCCAGCTGGTTCACATGCCCAAGATCGAGCAATGCGGTGCGCAGACGCTGGAGACCGGCGCGAGTGATGCCTTCTGCACTGAACTTGTGCAAAGCCAGCGCATCCGCAACCGCCAGCAAGGTGCCGGAGGAGCCGATGGCAGACTGCCAGCCTTCACGCCGGAATTGCTCCTCTATCGGCTCGAATTCCTGGCCGGCGGCCAGCTCCGCCGCGCGCAGCCGCTTGGCGTCGATGCGCCCGTCACTGAAAAACTGTGCAGTCATGCTCACGCAGCCCATATGCAGGCTTTCCATGATGCGCGGCTCTTGGCGCCGACCGAGAATGAGCTCGGTACTGCCACCGCCGATGTCCATGACGAGGCGCTGACCGGCAACCTCGGCAAGGCCGTGCGAAACGCCGATATAAATGAGACGGGCCTCTTCGATCCCGGACACGATGTCGATCGGATGGCCCAGCAGGCGTTCGGCCCGGCGCAGGAAAACCTCGGCGTTACGGGCCCGGCGCAGGGCATTGGTCCCCACCGCCCGCACTGCACCCGCCGGCAGGTGCCGCACCCGTTCGCCGAAGCGCTGCAGGCAGCCGAGCGCGGTCTCCATGGCGTCTGCGGTGAGACTGCCCTCAGCGTCCAGGCCCGCACCCAGGCGGGTCACCTCCCGCAGCCTGTCCAGTACCTTGAGATGCCCGGGGCGTGGCTCGGCCACCACCAGATGAAAACTGTTGGAGCCAAGATCGATGGCCGCGATGGGGTGGGACTGGGGCATGGGTGGGCGGTGGCCGTCAAAAGGTGCGCCTGCCGATTATAGGCTTGCGCTAACGCCTTTGCCGCACTGCGTGAGTATAATGCCGGCCCCTCGCCCCACCCGGATATCCCCGTGATCCAGAAGCTCCGCAATATCGCCATCATCGCGCACGTCGATCATGGCAAGACCACGCTCGTCGACCAGCTGCTCCGTCAGTCCGGCACCCTCAACCAGCGCAAGGATACGGGTGAGCGCGTGATGGACAGCAATGATCTCGAGCGCGAGCGCGGGATCACGATCCTCGCCAAGAACACTGCCATCACCTGGGGCGACTACCACATCAACATCGTCGATACCCCCGGCCACGCCGATTTCGGTGGTGAAGTGGAGCGCGTGCTGTCCATGGTGGATTCGGTGCTGCTGCTGGTCGATGCGGTGGAAGGCCCCATGCCCCAGACCCGCTTCGTGACCCACAAGGCGTTCGCCCAGGGCCTGAAGCCCATCGTCGTGATCAACAAAATAGACCGGCCCGGCGCACGCCCGGACTGGGTACTGGACCAGACTTTCGATCTCTTCGACCGCCTCGGTGCGACGGAAGAGCAGCTGGATTTTCCGGTCATCTATGCCTCGGCCATGCTGGGCTATGCCAAGCGCACGCCAGACGGCCCGGAGTCCGACATGACCACACTGTTCGAGGCCATCGTCGAGCACGTGCCACCGCCGGATGTGGATACCGAGGGCCCGTTCCAGATGCAGGTCAGCTCGCTCGATTACTCGAGCTATGTGGGCGCCATCTGCATCGGCCGCATCAAGCGCGGCACCATCCGTCCCAATACCAATGTCACCATCGTCGATGCACAGGGCGCCACACGCAACGGGCGCATCCTGGAGGTGCTGGGCTTCCACGGCCTCACGCGCGAAGCACGCAGCGAAGCCAGCGCCGGCGACATCGTGGCGCTCACCGGCATCGAGGCGCCTCGCATCTCGGACACGCTGTGCCTGCCCACTGCCGTCGAGGCCCTGCCCGCCCTGCTGGTGGACGAACCCACCGTGAGCATGAGTTTCGAGGTTTCTGATTCGCCGTTCGTGGGCCGCGAGGGACAGTTCGTGACGAGCCGCCAGCTCGGTGAGCGTCTTCAGCGCGAACTGATCCACAACGTGGCCTTGCGGGTGGAGCCGACCAATGATCCCAAGGTCTTCAATGTGTCCGGACGCGGCGAGCTGCATCTGGCGGTGCTCATCGAGAACATGCGGCGCGAAGGATATGAGCTGGCAGTCGGTCGTCCGCAGGTGATCCTGAAGGAAATCGATGGCGAGATGTGCGAGCCCTACGAGCAGCTCACCGTGGATGTGCCCACCGAAGCACAGGGTGCGGTGATGGAGAAGCTGGGGTCACGCAAAGGCACGCTCAATGACATGGTGCCGGACGGCAAGGGCCGTGTGCGCCTCGACTATTCGATTCCCTCACGCGGCCTCATCGGTTTCCGCACAGAGTTCATGACCGCCACCTCGGGTGAAGGGCTCATCTATCACACCTTCGAGAAGTATGCGCCGGTGAAGCCGGGCAACCTCGGCGGGCGGGTGAACGGAGTGCTGATCTCGAACGGGGAAGGCAAGGCACTCGCCTATGCCCTGTTCAGCCTGCAGGAGCGCGGACGCCTGTTCGTGGGTCACGGCGATGAAGTGTATGAAGGCATGATCATCGGCCTGCATTCACGCGACAACGATCTTGTGGTCAACCCGCTGAAGGCCAAGCAGCTGACCAATATCCGCGCCGCAGGCAGTGATGAGAATCTCCTGCTGACTCCGCCGATCCGCTTCGATCTGGAGCAGGCGCTGGAGTTCATCGCGGATGACGAGCTGGTGGAAGTCACGCCGGGCGCCATCCGCGTGCGCAAGCGCATGCTGAAGGAAACCGACCGCAAGCGCGAATCCCGCCAGAAATCCGCCTGAACCCCGGCTGTCGTGATCGCCCTCTTGCAACGGGTGACCGAAGCACGTGTGACGGTGGGGGGTGAGGTCACTGGAGAAATTGGTGCCGGCGTGCTGGCCTTCATCGGCGTGCAGCCGGAGGATGATGAGGCGAGCGCCCGTCGCCTCATCGAACGTATCCTCGGCTACAGGATTTTCGCGGATGAAACGGGGCGCATGAACCGCGCCCTGGCGGAGGTCGCGGGCGGCCTCCTGCTGGTGCCACAATTCACGCTCGCCGCGGACACCCGCAAAGGAACGCGCGCGAGCTTCACCAGCGCGGCGCCGCCGGCACTCGGTGAAGTACTCTTCCAGGCCTGCGTGGACTTTGCCCGTGAACAGCACCCCGTGGTGCGAACCGGTCGCTTCGGCGCCGACATGCAGGTGGCATTGATCAATGACGGCCCGGTCACCTTCTGGCTGGAGGCCTGAGCGAAGGAGGGAGTCCTGCATGGAAGCCGCATGGCCTGCTGACCTCGTAGCCTACAAGCGTACGCCGGAATTCACCGAGCACACCGTGCCTGCAGCGCTCCTGCGTGATCACCGCACCAAACCCGGTGTGTGGGCGAGGATTCTCGTCCTCGAGGGCAAACTGCATTACCAGGTGGACAGCCTCGGCATCACCGAGACCCTCACCCCGGATCAGCCCGGCAAGGTCTGGCCCGAGATCCCGCACCACGTGCGTCCGCTCGGTCAGGTACGGTTCCTGGTGGAATTCCTGCGTCGCGCAGGCGCAGAGCCTGCAAACGGGTCAGAGCACGCGCCAGCATGAAGCGGCTGCTGGTGGTCTGGCACTCGGCCTCGGGTGGCACCGGCCAATTGCTGGAGGCCGTGCTCGAAGGCGCACGCGATCCTGAGGCTGGCGCGATCGAAATCATCTCTCGCCCGGCCTTGTCCGCCGCGGTGGAGGACGTACGGGCCGCAGACGGCATCCTGCTCGGCACACCCGAGAACTTCGGCTACATGTCCGGCGGCCTGAAAGACTTCTTCGACCGCATCTACACCCCCTGCCTGGAGCACACGGCCGGCTTGCCCTTTGGGCTGTTCATTCGCGCCGGCAATGATGGGCGCGGCGCGGAACAGGCCGTGCAGCGTATCGTCACCGGCCTGCGCTGGCGCCAGATAGCCCCCACCCTCATCGCACGTGGGCCACTGGAAGACACGGCACTGGTGGAGGCGCGGGAACTGGGGCTCGGCATGGCGGTCGGTCTTGCCACCGGGATCTTCTGAGCACGGGAGGACCTCCCGGACAGTCGCACGCAGCACTGCTGCACCTATAATGTCGCGGACCACGGCTTCTTGAACCAGGCCTTCTGAACAAGGACGCGTCATGACTGCGAACAACACCGTGCGACTGCCTGCGGGCGACACAGGGGCTCCGATCAGGGATATCCGCAAGACCGGGCTCGATCCGGATTTCTGGTATCCGGTGGCCCACAGCCGCGAGGTCAAGACCGGCAAGGCACATGCAGCCACCTTCGCGGGCCAGGCCATCGTACTGGTGCGCGGCAAGGACGACCGGGTCTTTGCACTGGAAGACCGCTGCGCCCATCGACAGGTGCCCTTGCACGTGGGTGAAGTGGTCGCCGACGGTATCAAGTGCGGGTACCACGGCTGGACGTACGACACCACCGGCCGTTGCGTGAGTGTGCCGTATCTCGATCAATGCGCGAGCAAGCCCAACAGCGTGAAGGCCTATCCCTGCCGGGAAGCCTATGGCCTCGTGTTCGTGTTTCCGGGCGACGTCACCAAGGCAAGCGAAGTGCCTTTTCCGGATGTCCCCTCCGCCACCAATCCCGAATACAAGACCCGATATCTCAGCCGGCGCGTGAACTGCCACTACAGCTTCATGCACGAGAATCTCATGGACATGAACCATCAGTTCCTGCATCGCAGACTGATGGGCGGCATCAAGACCCTTTTCCTTGGCGTGCGCAGCGGAGAGAACTGGATCGAGGCCGACTACACCTTCAAGCGCAACGCCGGAAAGCA
>JBDLQR010000102.1:0-2922 GCA_039800485.1 Pseudomonadota bacterium | reverse complement strand
CGGCTGCCGCGAGGCGGGGATCACGTCCGCCCTCGCTCAGCACCCATTGCACCGCGCGCTCGAGCGCCGCGGTGGCCAGCGCGAGTTCGGCTGTCTCGCCCTTGAGGCTGGAGGATGTCTCACTCGCCCACCGGGCCAGATCCGCCTTGATTTCATCCAGCAGTTCGAGCGCTGCCTTGCCACCGTCGCGCAGTGTCTTGCGTCCCACGAGGTCCTGCGCCTGGATGCCGGTCGTGCCCTCATAAATGGTGGTGATGCGAGCGTCCCGCAGGAACTGCGCGGCCCCCGTTTCCTCGATGAAGCCCATCCCACCGTGAATCTGCACACCGACCGAAGCCAACTCCTGCCCGAACTCCGTGCACCATCCCTTGACGATGGGTGTGAGCAGATCGCCGCGCCGGCGATAACGGGCCGCCTGTTCACCCTCAGGCAGGGCTGCCCCGAGATCGAAGGCCAGCGCGCACAGGTAAGCCACGGCACGCATGGCCTCCACACCGGACTTCATGCCGAGCAGCATGCGCTTGACGTCCGGATGTTCGATGATGGCCGGTGTTTCCTTGCCCGTATGGCCGACCGGCTTGCCCTGCACGCGCTCGCGCGCAAACCAGAGGGCTTTCTGATAGGCCGCTTCGCCTATCGCCACCCCTTCCAGTCCCACCGCATGGCGCGCGTTGTTCATCATCGTGAACATGTACTCAAGTCCGCGGTTGGGTTCGCCCACCAGATAACCAATCGCGCCACCCTGCTCTCCATAGATCAGCACCGCCGTGGGACTGCCATGAATGCCGAGTTTGTGTTCGATGGACGCGCAGCGCACATCGTTGCGCTTGCCTGGTGTGCCGTCCTCGTTGACCAGGAACTTGGGCACGACGAAGAGCGAGATGCCGCGTGTGCCGGCTGGCGCGTCGGGTAGACGTGCCAGCACCAGATGAATGATGTTCTCGGCCAGATCATGCTCACCGTAGGTGATGTAGATCTTCTGCCCACTTACCAGGTAATGGTCACCGGTCGGCACTGCCTTGGTCCGCACGGCGCTCAGATCTGATCCCGCCTGGGGCTCGGTAAGATTCATGGTGCCCGTCCAGTGGCCGGTCACCAGATTTTCCAGGTAGATGTTCTGCAGCGCTTCGGATCCGTGGTGCTCGAGTGCTTCAGCGGCGCCGGCCGTCAGCATCGGGCCCAGTGCGAACGAGAGATTGGCGGTATTCCACATTTCTGCCACCGCCGTCGCGATGAGCTTGGGCAGTCCCTGGCCGCCCCAGCGCACAGGGAAACTGAGCCCATTCCAGCCACCCTCCACGAACTGCTGATAGGCGGCATGCCACCCGTCGGGCATGGCGACCCCGGTCCCCGTGTGCACGGCACCGACTTTGTCTCCCACGCGATTGAGGGGTGCAAGTACCTCCGTCGCCAAGGTGCCGGCGCCCTCGAGGATCGCGTCGAGAAGTTCGCCGCTCACCTCTTCAAAAGCCGGGAGGGCGGACAGTTGTTGCAGATTGCACAGACGCTCGATGACGAACTTCATGTCTGCAAGCGGTGCGTTGTAGGTCGACATGGTCACTTCTCCATAACTGCTGGCCCGCGAGCTGGCGGGGATGACGATCGTGACGGCTGGGTTTTCCCCCACCGCGCCTTTGAGACCCGGCGCGGTGGGCGGGGTTCAGTGCCGGATGCCGGCGCGGCGCAGAACTTCCAGAGGCCCCAGTTCGATGGGACCGCGGGCGATGACTTCCTGTTGTCGTGTCGGCAACCCGCGGCGCAAGCGGCTGTGCATGCCGAGCGCCCATACCGGGAAATACTTGCTGTAACCGTGATAGCGCAGATAGAACACTCGCGGGAAACCGGTCCCCGTATAGATGTCTTCGTCCCACTCTCCGGCGGCGTTCTGTGTACGCAGCAGGAACTCCACGCCGCGCGCGACGCTGGAGGAATCAACCTCGCCTACCGCCATCAAGCCGATCAAGGCCCACGCTGTCTGCGAGGCAGTGCTCGGCCCATGGCCACGCAGCATGGTGTCATCGTAGGAATTGCAGGACTCGCCCCATCCACCATCGGGATTCTGCACGGAGCACAACCACTCCACCGCCTTGCGCACATAGGGTTCTGCGGAGTCCTCACCCAGCGCGCCCAAGGCCGCGAGTACGCTCCAGGTGCCATAGAGGTAGTTGACGCCCCAGCGCCCGTACCAGGCACCGCAATCTTCCTGTTCGCGCTTCAGGAACTCGAGCGCGCGCGCGACCGGCGGGAAGCTGCGATCGTGGCCGAGCATGGCCAGCAGTTCGATGCAGCGCGCCGTGAGATCGGACGTACCCGGGTCTACCAGTGCACCATGGTCCGCGAACGGGATGTTGTTGAGGTATTCGTAGTTGTTGCCGATGTCGAAAGCGCCCCAACTGCCATCAGGGTTCTGCAAGCCCAGCAACCAGTTCAGGCCTTGGTTGAGCCGCTTCAACTTGTGCGGATTGTCCTGGGCACCGGCGCGCACCAGCGCCATCAGGACCATCGCCGTATCGTCGACGTCTGGATACTTGTCGTTCTCGTACTGGAAAGCCCAGCCGCCCGCGGCCAGGCCTTTGGCCTGATCACACCAGTCGCCCGGTACAAAAACCTGCTGGTCGAAGAGCCACTCCACCGCCTGCTTCACCGCCGGATTGCCGGGCTGTGCGCCGGCCTCCATCAACGCCGACAGCGACAGACAGGTATCCCAGATAGGTCCCACGCAGGGCTGGCAGTAAGTCTCGTCATCCTGATCGATGACGAGATCCTCGATGGCCTTGAGCGTGCGCACCAGGTCGGGGTCATCATTGCGTGCTCCCAGCAGCTTGAGCGCGACTGCGGCATTGGCCATGGCTGGGTAGATGGCGCCGATCCCGCCCTCTCCCTGGGTATGATCACGCAGCCAGGCCTCTGCCTTGTCCACCG
>JBDLQR010000101.1:0-2588 GCA_039800485.1 Pseudomonadota bacterium | reverse complement strand
GAGCCTTCGCCGCAGTCGGGACCCAGCCTCAGGCCTGAGTTCGCGCCTGATTATGTGCTGGAAATCCACAAGGCGCGGCGCATGCTGCTGGTCAAGCACGGCACGCGGGTGGCGCGCCGCTACACCGTGGCCACGGGCCGGGGTGGCCGGGGCGACAAGCGCATCCGGGGCGACAACAAGACTCCGCTGGGGGTGTATTACGTCACCGGCTTCAACGAGGACAGCGCCTTCGACCTCTTCATCCGCCTCAATTACCCGAGCGCCAAGGATGGATACTTCGGATTGAAGCGCTCGCTCATCTCGCGCGAGCAGTTTGATGACATCCTGGATGCGCAAAGACGCGATGAAATGCCCCCCCAGAACACTTCGCTCGGCGGAGCCATCGGCATCCACGGCATCGGCGAAGAGAATCCGGATCGCCTGCACGTGCAACGCTTCATGGACTGGACCCAGGGCTGCATCGCACTCACCAACCGCGAAGTGCGCGAGCTGCGGCAGTTCGTGGATGTCGGGACCCGGGTCGTGATCCTTGAATGACATGAGCAGCATGCGCACGGCGTGGTGCTGGCTCATCCTGTGCCTGCTGCTGATGGCCGGTGCATCCGTGACCGCCGGCACCACAGAATCCCCCGCCCCCGAATACGGGCCGAGTGTCGTGGTCCGCGGCACCACGGACAAATCCTTCGACAGCGTCATCCAGGAACTCGAATTCGCAATCACCGAGCACAACTACCGTATCACCGGGCGCAACACGCTCGGCAAGGCCTTGCGTGAGCGGGGCTACGAAGGTTTTCCGGACGTGGAAGTCATCCTGTTCTGCAATGTGGAACAGGCGCGCGAGGTGCTGGCGGTGGACCCGGGCTTCGTGGCGATGATGCCCTGCCGCGCGACCGTGCATGAACAGAACGGCCAGCGGGTGGTGAGCATGGTCCTGCTGCCGGAGTCGCATGCACATCCCGAAGTGGTGGCTTTTGCGCAGCGCGTCAATCGCGTGCTGAAAGACATTCTTGCCTTTGTGCTGGAACAACCGGTGCCATGAGTGGCACCCTGTGTGCCGGGTCGACTGCGACCCACCCATTTCCGGAGGTCAGTTCATCCCATGCGCAACCCCTTCGAAGCGCGGCTCGCGCCGCCACCGCACCTGCTGCTGTTGTTGTGGATGATCCTCACCGGCCTCGTCGTGTTCGGCAGCGCCGTCATCGTCGACCAGGGTCTGCTGCAGGAGATGCTCGCCGCCGACCGTAGCCAGATCTGCCTGGTCGTGATTGCCATGTATTTCATCGGCCTTGGCCAGACCTTCGTCCGCACCCGCACGCTCTCCCGGGAGCTGGATCGCGCCGAGGCACTGGTGACTCGCCTGGAAAGCGGTGGTGCTCACCCGGGCACGCTGGACATCAGCCCGGAGGCCGTGCGCCTTGCCGACGGACAGACCGTGCCGCCGGGGTTTCTCAGCAACTACCTGCGTGAACATTTCGGCAGTCGGGGGCATGCCGCAGCCGACGGCGCGGCAGGTGGTGAACTGCTGGAGGCCTATGCCTCGCGCGTGCGAGCCACCACCGAGTTTGGCTGGTTCTTCATCGACCTGATGCTGAAGGTGGGCTTCCTCGGCACGCTGGTCGGCTTCATCCTGATGCTGAGTTCAGTAGCGGATACCGGCACGCTGGACGCGACCACGATGCAGAAGGTGCTCACACAGATGAGCGTGGGCATGAGTACTGCGCTCTACACCACCCTCGCGAGTCTGGTGGGGGGCATCCTGCTGTCGATTCCTTACTACCTGCACGACCGGGGGCTTGAGCGACTGCTGCAACTCACCGTACACGCCCGCGACGTGCTGGTGCCCGCTCGCCTGCCTGCGGGCGGCTGAGCGACTCGCGCCGATGTCGGCCTTCGCCCGCGCCAGCAGCCGTCATCGGCAACCCTTCGATCCAATCACGGCGGTCCTGTTCAAGATCATCCAGGCCATCACCTATCTTTTCGTGCTGGCGGTGCTGTTCATGAATCCGGTGTCCAAGCAGGGCATCATCGATCCCAAGGCCGAATACATCATCACGGTCACCTGGCCGGACAAGAACCCCAATGACATCGACACCTATGTGGAAGATCCGGCCGGCAACCTGGTGAATTTCGCGGCCGCCGCGGCTGGCCTCATTCACCTCGACCGTGACGATCGGGGCAATCTCAATGACACCCTCAACATCAACGGCAAGCTCATCGAGAACCCGCTGAATCAGGAGGTCACCACCATCCGCGGCGTGATTCCGGGCGAATACATCGTCAACGTGCACTATTACGCGACGGAAGACATGCAGCCCGTGCCGGTTACGATCCGCGTGGACAAGGTCAATCCGCGCCTCGAAGTGCTGTACTACGAAACGATCACGCTGGAGAAGAAGGACGACGAAAAAACCGCCGTGCGCTTCACCGTGCTCGGCAACGGCGCCATCACCAACATCAACCATATCGCCAAGAGCCTGGTCGCCAAGGCCTTCAAGCGCGACTGAGGAAGCGGGGGAACACGTGCAAATGGGTCAAGGGGGAATCGTTTCGGCCTACGTCATCGTGAGCCTGGTGCTGCTCGGTCTCGG
>JBDLQR010000100.1:0-4950 GCA_039800485.1 Pseudomonadota bacterium | reverse complement strand
CATCGGGGTGCGCGGTGACCACGGGTTGACCTTCGCGGGCAGCAGTGGCGACGGTGCGGTCGTAGGGCACGCTGCCGGCATATTCCAGGCTGACTTCAGACATGGAATCCGTGAGCTCCACCAGGCGCAGGAAGGTGGCGCGAGGGTCCTCACCCGCAGCCACCATGTTCACCAAGATGCGAAAGCGGGAGCGGCGACCGGTTTCCTTCAGAGCGCGGACCATTGCGCTGGCATCGGCCAGCGAAGCTGGCTCATCGCAAATCACGATCAGGACATCCTGCGCGGCGAGGCAGAACTGGAGGGTGGCCGGCGTCATGCCCGCGCCGGTATCGATAACCAGCCAATCGATCTCGGGGCTGAGATCGCTGAAGGCCTGGATCAGCCCTGCACGTTCGAGGTCTGAGAGCGATGACATTCTGGGATTGCCCTGGGTCGCGGGGACCACACGTAGTCCGGCCGGTCCGTGGCGGACCGCCTCGGTCAAGCCACAACGACCTTCCAGAACGTCCGCCAGATTCATGCCCGGAGTGAGTTGGAGCAGCACATCCAGGTTTGCCAGCGAGAGGTCCGCGTCGAGCAGGACCACACGCTCACCGCGGGCGACCAGCGCGGCAGCAAGATTGACGGCGACTGTGGACTTGCCCACGCCACCCTTGCCGCTGGTGACGGCGAGCGCCCGCGTGCGGGTCATTTCGCGTCGTCCGGTCGGTGTCATCATTCGAAGTTCTCCACATTCGGCCTGGCATCGGGCCTCGGCCTTTGATCCGCCCCGTGTGGGGTTCGAACTGAGTAGAGCAAGCGGTGTACCAACTGGGTTTGGGCCCTGATGGTGGTCTCTGATTTCTATACAAAACAGATGCTTGGTGTTTTTGCGTCCTGCTTGCCCGGCATCAGACGGGCCGGCTCGGGCGTCAGGTTTTTGACTTCTGTCGCTGACCGGCGACAGAAATCCGTGACGGAATCCGTGGTTCGGGATCCAGAGGGACACTGCAAGGCCCGCGGCGGCAGACAGGAGCAGACGCAGGCAGCCAAGAGAAAAGAAGTGCGGATTGATCGAACTCGCTGCGCCCGGCAGGGGCATCGCGAGAACCAGCGGGGATCAGCGGGAAAGGTTCAGCAGAAAGAGCGCTGCAGTAAGCGGCAGGCACAAGTGCTCACGCTCGCCATTGGGATGCTCGATATAAAAAAGGATAAGCACGGGGCTCGCTCCGGAAACATTCTCGGGTTTCCGGGACTTGAGCAAGCGGGATGCCAGTCTGCGCTGGCATCGGAACACTCTGGCAAAGCTCGGGATTTAGTTATCCGGAACAGACGCTTGCGCGATGCCACCGAGGCAGGGGGCGCCCGAGGAGGGCCGCAGCGTCCCGGCTCCCGGCGACGGGGATCCGTCGAGGCGTCAAGAATCGGTCACTTCTTCCTGGCGCCCAACGCAAGGCCGAACGTATGTGTCGTTGTTGCAAGGTCAGGAACATCTTGTGCATTGTGTTGACGGAACCAGCGGCACGACAAAACATGTCGAGCTAAAGCGCGGCGCTCGGTGCCGACTTCCCGTCTCCAGCCAGGAACATGCCCATGGAACTCTCTGCTGTTTTGACTCCTGCACCCGAAGGGGGCTACGTAGCGTTCAACCCTGAAACCGGGACAACGACGCAAGGTGAATCAGTCGAGGCTGCGTTGCTGAATCTCCGTGAGGCAACCGCGCTCTATCTCGAGGAGTTCCCGCTCATGATGAGTTGAAAACCGGAACCCTGAGTGGTGTTCTCAAACAGGCAGGGATTTCTCCCGAGGAGCTGATTGAGGCTCTGAAGGCCTAACCGCAGTCCTGACCTTTTGCTACGGCAACCTGGTTCAGGCTGGGCATCAAGAATCGGTCACTTCTTCCTGGCGGTTGAGGCCGAGCTTGCGCATTTTTTCCACCAGCGTGGTCCGGCCCAACTGCAATCGGCGCGCAGCGTGCGCAACTACCCAGTTCTCGGCTTCCAGCGCCTGCGTGATGAGGGATGTCTCGATCTTGGCAAGATGCTCCTTCAGATCGATGGCGCTCGAAGGCAACTCAGCCAATGCAGCCGCGGCTCCCGGTAGCCGTGGCAAGGGCTGGACGTCTGATACGTCACCGGCAAGCTTGGTTGGCGTGCTACCCGCCCGATATTTAGCCGGCAGATCACCGACATCCAGTTCTCCCTCCGGATGCAGGATGCACAAGCGTTCAACAAGGTTGGCAAGCTCACGCACATTGCCGGGCCAAGGGTAGGTGCTCAAGGCTTCGATACTGGCCTCGCTCAACCGGATCGAACCCCGACCTTCATGTTTCATGCGCTCCGTGAGGTCGCGAATGAGCAGTGGGAGATCTTCGACCCGTTCACGCAGCGGTGGGGTTTCGATGGGGAAAACGTTCAGGCGGTAGAAGAGATCTTCGCGGAAGCGCCCTTCGGCGATCGCCTGTTCGAGATTGACGTGTGTGGCCGCAACGATGCGCACATCCACGGTCACACTGCGGCTGCTACCCACACGCTCGAAGGTCCGCTCCTGCAGCACGCGCAGCAACTTCACCTGCATGGACAGACTCATGTCCCCGATTTCATCGAGGAACAAGGTGCCGCCATCCGCCAGTTCGAAGCGACCCTGGCGGCTGCTGATGGCGCCTGTGAAGGCTCCTTTCTCGTGACCGAAAAGCTCGCTCTCGAGCAAATCCGGCGGAATCGCGCCGCAATTGAGCGGAACGAAAGGCTTGCCGCGGCGTGTGGATTGGTAATGGATGTGCCGCGCCACCACTTCCTTGCCGGAGCCGGATTCACCGATCACCAACACGTTGGCATCACTGCCTGCCACGCGTTCAATCATGCTGCGAACACGGAGCACCCCCGGACTGTTGCCAACGAGGTTCCGGAACAGCTCCGGGTTACGCTCCGAGCCTGGCATCTGGCGGGCTTCGCGAAAGCGTTGCACCTTCTGCAGGGCATTTTCGAAATGGGAATGTTTGAGTGGCAGGAAAACGCGTGCCAGTACGCCCCGGTCGAAGCCTTCCCCGGGCTCATGGGAAGCCTGGGGACCTTCCAGCAACAGCAGTGGCGTGTAGGGGTCGAAGCTCTTGATTTCGCGCAGCAGGGACAGTCGGTCCGCGCCACCACCACACTCGCCGAGCAACACCATGTAAGGCGCGCGCTCACCCTCGAACTGGTAGGCCCAGGGACCCTCCGATCCTGAGGCGATCACCTGGAATTCGAGATAACGCAGCAGCTCGCAGACCTGTCGGGTCGTCTCGGGGTCATCCTCTATCAAGAGCACGGGAATGTTTGCCACCGATTGCCTGCCTTTGTTGCGTCAAGGATTTGACGTTCGAATCCGCGGCAAGTGTACTGCGCGATCAGATGGACACAAGCTGTCTTGCCAGGCTGCGGTTGCAGCCCTAAGGTCGAGCGCTTCCAGACAAGTCTCAGGGGTGCTCGGGGATGTCGCTCTCCAGACGCGCCGCCCTCACCGGGGTTGGCGAGACCGTATATTCAAAGTCCTCGGACAAATCCGTACTGAGGCTGAGCCTTGAGGCTTCGCTTGCAGCCATCCGCGATGCGGGACTGCGACCGCAGGAGATTGACGGACTGATTCCTTATCCCGGCATGGGCGTGGTGGCCGAGGACTTCATCGTCAATCTTGGACTCGAGGAGGTGAAGTTTTCCGCAATGACACCCTTGGGCGGCGCAAGCCCGGTCGCGGCCGTGCAGTGTGCCAGCGCAGCGGTCAGCAGTGGGCTCTGCCGGCATGTGCTGATTCCGGTCGCGCGCAATCTCGCGGCGGGTGGACGCATCAGCGATCGACTGCGCCAGATGCCTCAATTCAACACGGTGGCGGAATTCGAACTGCCGATGGGTGCTTTTGCCCCCGCCCAGTTGTACGCACCCATGGCCAGGCTGCACATGGAACGCTACGGCACACGGCCTGAGCATTTCGCAGAGATCGCCATTTCCACCCGGCGCAACGCCTGCCTGCGCGGGAATGCCATGATGACCGCACCGCTCACACTCGAAGAATATCTGGCGTCGCGAATGATTGCGGACCCTTTCCGGCTCCACGATTGCAGTCTGGAAAGCAGCGGTGCTGCAGCGGTCGTGGTCTCACGTGCGGACTGTGCGAGGGATCTGCGCCACCCTGTGATTTCAGTGCTCGGTGTGGCGGAGGGGCACCCCGATTCACCCACTTCCATCACCCAGCGCAAGGAACTGCTGGAAATCGGTCTCGTCAAAGCGGCTCCGCGCGCCTTCGGCATGGCCGGGCTCACGCCCGCGGACATCCATGTAGCCGAGATCTACGACTGCTTCACCTACGTGGTGCTGCGTCAGCTGGAGGCACTGGGATTCTGCGGGCAAGGAGAAGGAGGTGATTTCGTCGCCTCGGGTGCCATTCGTTTCGAGGGCAGGCTTCCAATCAATACCCACGGCGGCCTGTTGTCCCAGGCGCACATGGTCGGTTTGAACCATATCGTGGAGCTGGTGCGGCAACTCAGAGGTAGCGCAGGACCAACGCAGGTGGCCGGCGCAACGGTCGGTCTGGTGACGGGCTACGGGGATCTTGGCGACGGCACGCTGGCAATATTGGCACGGGAGTAGGAGAGATGTCCGAGGCATTGCGGCCACACCCCCAGACATCAGACGATTCCCTGCCCTACTGGCAGGGCCTGCGCGATCATCGCCTGCGGCTGCAGCGCTGCGCAGGCTGCGGCACCTTCCGCCACTATCCTCGCCCCCTGTGTCCGCAGTGCCACTGCTTCGATGTGGAGTGGGTCGACGCCGCAGGAGACGCTCAAGTCCACAGCTGGACCGTGTTGCATCACGCCTTCCATCCTGCCTTCCGGTCGCTCGTCCCGTGTGTGATGGTCACCGCAACGTTGCGCGAAGGGATGCGACTGCTGGCACCTTTCCGAGGGGATGTGGGGCGCCTGGTGCCGGGACTGGCGCT